>DATKWU010000017.1 GCA_035529375.1 Patescibacteria group bacterium | reverse complement strand
TTTATTTCCCAATATATTCAGAAAAGTGGTTATTCACCAACTCTAACAGAGATTGCTGAAGCAATTAACGTTTCTTCTTTAGCTACAGTCCATGAACATTTAACGGCTATGGAAAAAAAAGAAGTAATTAAGCGCTATGAAGGTTCGGTTCGGGGAATCGAATTGATTAATAAAAAGCTTGGTCAACTAACTAAAGGAATTGAATTACCGATTATGGGTTTTATTGCCGCTGGTAAGCCAATTGAACCTTTTACTGATCCCAACGCTTCGGTTCATGTCTCCCCTTCTCTCTTAACCGGTAAAAAGCGGGCTTTTGTTCTTCAGGTTAAAGGTGAATCAATGATTGATGAAGGTATTCTGGATGGTGATTATGTGGTTATTGAAGAACAAGAAACGGCTAAAAACGGCGATATTGTAGTAGCTTTGTTGGAAAATGGTTTTGCCACTCTTAAACGTTTTTTTAAGGAAGCGACTCGGGTCCGTTTAGAACCGGCTAATGCCACCATGTCGCCTATCTTTGCAAAGAAAGTTATGATTCAAGGGAAAGTGGTGGGAATTATTAGAAGGTTTTAAAACTTCCCTATTCTTTCTTTGACTTTTGCCCAAACTGGTTGACGATAATCCCGCCAAAAATGAATTGCTCCTGGTAAGATGGTAACAAAAATTACAGCTAAGATAATGAATAGAAAATATTGGTCTATGTTTGGAATAGTGTTACCAAGAATATAGCCAGCTAATGAAGTAATTAAAACCCAAAAAATTCCTCCGAAGACATTAAAACTTAGAAAGCGAAAATAATCCATTCCGCCCACGCCAGCGACAATTGGAGCAAAGGTCCGGACAAAAGGCAGAAATCGAGCCAGAATAATAGTTTTACCACCGTGTTTTTTGTAAAATTCATTGGCTTTAATAATATTTTTTTTATGAAAAAGCAAGGAATCTTCCCTTTTGAAGATTCTTGGTCCGGTTTCCCTACCAAACCAATAACCAACCGTATCGCCTAAGATAGCCGCCACCATGGCAACTAAAAGTAAGAGTTTGATGTCTAAAAAACCACGCGAAGCGAGAAGCCCGGCGGTAATTAAAAGACTGTCACCCGGAAAGAAAAAGCCAAAAAGCAAACCTGATTCAGCAAAAACAATAAAAAACAGACCTAGATAACCAGTCGTTAAAATTAGGTGTTCTAAATTAAGCATGGTGATTAGTCTTTATCGACCCTGATCGCTCGTTCGGGACAATTAACTTCACAAGTTTGACACAAATTACATTTATTGGCAAGGACTTTGGGGATTGGTTGATTAGCAATGCCTTTATCTTGACCAAAAATTAAAGCCTGATTCGGACATTTGAGCAAACAAATACCACAACCCTTACACAGACCTTTAAAAACAGTCCAATTACCTTTTCTAACTTCAGTTGATTTGGGTTGAAAATCCTTCATTTTTTCAGTTTATTTCCTAAGATTTTTTCGGTAATTGTTTTAAGGGTAGTCGGTTTAATAATTTTAGTTTCTTTAACCAGTTCTTCTAACAAGGCAATGTTCAAGCTGTTTTTTAAAAGTTTGGTTTGCTTGCCTTGGTAGTTTTTAACTCGGGGCATGACTTTTTCGGTAAGAATCGCCAGAACATCAGCGGTTTTGAATTTGGGATAGGCAATTGGCTTTGAATCAATAATCACGAAGGCAATTGAAAAACCACCTCTTTGTTCCACACCAAAATTAGGAATATAGGTAACTTCTTGACCTTCAGTAAAGGCTGATTGAGCCAGAATTTTGGCAGCTGTTTGGACTCCTTGACCGCCCTCACCGGCCATTAAGATTTTCATTAAATTTCTCCTAGTTTAAAAAGTTTTTCTAATTCTTCCATTCTTTTAATCGTTTCTCTCGCCTTAGTTCGCCAATTAGTCGGACAAGCAGCCAAAGCTTCAACAAGCGAGAAATTTCCCTTTAACTGAGTTTCAATGGCTTTTTTTAAATAATTTTTAAGAACCAGGGGTTGGTTGCTGGTTCCCCGAGCCAGGTAAGCTTCTTTGTCTTTTACCCAAGAAAGAACCTCTGGACCGTGAAGAGTTTTTCCTAGAACCTTATTATTTTTGCCTGTTGGCGTGGTAGTCGTAATCTCGCCCTCAACCGTGGTCGGTGCCATCTGACCGCCGGTCATGGCGTAAAGAGTGTTGTTGACCACGATGGTAGTGATTGGATTATTCCTTAAGCAAGCGGTGAGAGTGTGTTGTAAGCCAATGGCATAAGCGCCGCCATCACCCACATAGGCAATCACAATCTTT
Organism: Patescibacteria group bacterium; assembly: GCA_035529375.1. Classification (NCBI taxonomy): domain Bacteria; species Patescibacteria group bacterium. The sequence goes on along the minus strand of DATKWU010000017.1, from coordinate 67,566 downwards.
TGGGGATCAGCTAATTTAAAACCGACTGCCGTGGGGATGGTTCGACCATGATGAGTTTGAGTCGAGGCGAGATCAAAAAAATCCCAGGCTAAAAGGGAACAACCAATATCAACCATAAAAACTGTTTTTTCGGCAATGCCTAATTCATCAATCACCTGACCCAACATATTCAAAACAATTGAATGGCCGCATCCAGGGCAGAATTTATGGGGTTTTGATTCAACCTTAAAACAATTAGGAAATTTTGGCGATTTCTTCATAAATCTCCTCTGGGGCAAAACCCATAGCTGGTTTGTAATATTCAATTAAAGGAAAAGGAATCTTAACTTCATCTTTCAAAAGATTGGCTAATTGACCTTCGGCCGACTCTAAAACAACAATTTTTTCGGCGTTTTCTAAAGCTTGAATGGCGGCTTGAGCAGGAAAAGGTCTCAAGGTAATGGGTCGAAAAAGACCGATCGGAATCTTGTCTTTTCGAAGTAAATCAACTGCGGCTTTGGTGGCAGCCGCGACAATCCCGTGAGCGATGAGAATGATTTTGGCACCTTCTAGTTGGTAATTTTCGTGCTCTTCGATTTGAGAACGAACTTTTTGATATTCTTGGCGATAATTATCAATAATCGCTCCAATCTCTTCTTCAAGGTTATAGCAATTTCTGAGATTAACATTCTTTTTCAAAATAGGCTCGGTCAGTAATTGTTTATTCTTTTCTTCCATTTCCACAAGACCCATCATTTTTCCCTGATAGCCGTCAGCTAAAATAAAAGTCGGCCAGCGATATTGCCAGGCAGTCTCAAAAGCTTTAAAAGTATAATCATAGAGTTCCTGGAGATTGGCGGTTGAATAAACCACCCTAAAGCCTTCACCATTACCGCCAAAACAAGTTAGTCTGACTTCCTCTTGAGAGTAAATGACAGTTGAAGTAGAAAGACCACCTCTTTGCATAATCATGGCTACAGTTGGAATTCTTAAGGCTTCAGCCATGGAAAAAGCATCTTGCATTAAAACATTACCTGGACCAGCCGTGGCCGTAAAGGCTGGTATACCGGCCAAACAAGCGCCAATGGTGCCAAAACCAGCGGCCATTTCATCTTCAGCTTGAAGATAGGAAAGATTTTTATTTTCAGAACAAAAATCAGTCCATTTTTCCAAGATTTCAGAAGCTGGTGTAATTGGATAACCAAACATCACTTTAGCCCCAGCTTCTTTAGCTGCTTGAGCTAAAACATAATTACCCATTAGGAATTGTTTCATTTTAAAATTCCTCCAAAGTAGAAACATCACCTGTTGGTAAATCTAATTCTTTGGCTTTGAGTAAGCGTCTAACAATCTTACCTGACCTAGTTTTGGGAAGTCTGTCCATGAACTCAATTTCTCTTGGATAGGCGTGACCAGCCAATTCTTTCCTAACAAAGCTCTGGATAGCCTTTTTAAGGCTCTCAGAGCCCCTGTGGCCGGGTTTTAGACTAATAAAGGCCTTGATTATCTCGCCCCGAAGAGGATCAGGTTTACCAATGACACCAGCTTCAGCTACAGCTGGATGAGCGACTAAAGCTGATTCAACCTCAAAAGGACCGACTCTTTCACCTGAGGTTTTAATAACATCATCAGCTCGACCGACAAACCAGAAATAGTCATCTTTATCTTTATAGGCTAAATCACCACTAAGGTACCAACCATTGATAAAATAGCTCTTATATTTCTTGGGTCGGTGCCAAACCTTGGCCATCATTGAAGGCCAAGGTGGTTTGATAGCTAAATTGCCGATTTTCTTAGTATCTATTTTCTTGCCTTGGTCGTTGACAATAGCGGCTTTTATTCCAGGGACGGGCTTGCCCATTGAGCCTGGTTTAATTGGGAGACTAGGATAATTAGCAATCAGAATACCTCCGGTTTCGGTTTGCCACCAATTATCATGAAAGGGCAAACCAAAGGCTTTTAAACCCCAGTAGACCGCTTCTGGGTTTAGAGGCTCGCCTACTGAAGCTAAATGACGAAGAGAAGATAAATCATATTTTTTAACAATTTTTGTATCTTTAGCCGCTAACATTCGAATGGCAGTGGGGGCAGTGTACCAAACAGTCACTTTATAATCTTGAATAAGTTGATACCATTGAGCTGGATCAAAACGACCTTCATAAACCAGAGTCGAAGCTCCATTTGACCACGAACCTAAGATTTCATAGGCAATACCAGTGACCCAGCCAGGGTCAGCCGTGCACCAATAAACGTCATTCTCTTTTAAATCTAAAACCCATTTGGCGGTCAGGTGTTCCTGAAGAATGGCAAGATGGCGGTGAACGACACCCTTAGGCTTGCCGGTTGTGCCTGAAGTGTAAAGCATGAAAGCCGGTTCACTTGGGTCCATACGAGCACATCTTAATTTATTGGAAGCCTTTTTGATTAATTCGGAGAGAGGATATTTGCCTTTTTTTTGTTTAGTCTCGGTATCGATCAGAAGAATTTTTTTAAGACTGGTTTGCTTTTCGATTTTCGCCACCCGTTGGTAAAGTTCTTTGTTGGTGACCAAAACTTTGGCGTCAGAGTTTTGAAGACGATCAAGTAGGGCTTGGGGTCCAAAAGCCGAGAAAAGAGTACCAGCAATGGCGCCAATTTTCAAGGTGCCTAAAAAACCAAAGTAAAGTTCGGGAACGCGGGGCAGAAAGAAAAAAACTCGTTCGCCTTTTTTAACTCCTAGTTTCTTGAGAACATTACCAAACTGGTTTGACAATTGGCTTAATTCTCTAAAAGTATATTTTTGTTTTTGACCGTTTTCTCCTTGCCAATAAAGAGCGACTTTATTTTTTCTCGGTCCTTCCAGATGACGATCAACCGCATTGTAGGCGGCATTTAATTTCTTTTGAGGGAACCATTCAAGTTCTTTTTCGGCTTCTTGCCAACCAAAATGATTATAGGTTTTTTGGTAATCAACCAAATTAGGTTTGACTTTCAGTTTCTTTTGTTTAACGCTAATGATTTTTTGTTTCATAATATTTTGAGCAAATTCCTGCCAGTCATCAAGCCAGGTTTTTCAATTTGCAAAAGTTCGAGAATGGTGGGAGCGATATCAGCTAAAATACCTCTGGGTAAAACTCGACCGCCTTGATTAAACTTCTTATGGAGAACAATGAAAGGGACCGGGTTGGTGGAGTGTTTTGTGTCCGGTTTGTTTGTTTCCAAATCAATCATTTCTTCTACGTTACCATGGTCGGCAGTGATTAAACAAACACCATCAAGATTGAAGACTGTTTGGGCAACTTTGCCAATGCAATCATCAACTACTTCACAGGCTTTAATCCCGGCCTCTAAAACACCAGTATGACCAACCATATCAGGATTGGCGTAATTGACGATAATAAAATCATAAAAGCCAGTTTTAATTCTCTTCAGTAGTTCTTCGGTGACTCCATAGGCAGACATTTCTGGTTGAAGATCATAGGTTTTGACTTTAGGCGAAGGAATCTCTGCTCGATCTTCACCTAAAAATGGTCTTTCGCGTCGGCCGTTAAAGAAATAAGTAACGTGGCGTTCCTTTTCTGTCTCAGCCAGATGAAATTGTCTTAAGTTTTTTTCGGCTAAGACTCGACCAAGCGGCATTTTGACCTTTTCAGGAATAAAAGCAACTTTAACCGGCATATCGGGTTCATATTCAGTCATGGTCACAAAAAAAAGATTCTGGAGGATTTTTTTTCTTTGAAAAGTGGTTGTTTTTGTTTGAGACGGATGATATTGCTTAATACCATATCTTTCTGCATAAGGGTCAAAAGCAGTTTTTTCGATTACCAATCTTTCAAAATCAGGCAGAACAAAAGCTCTAGTTAATTGACGAGGTCGATCAATTCGAAAATTAAAGAAGATAACGCTATCGTTGTCTTTAATAAAATTAGTTTTGTTTTCATCTAAAACCAGAAACGGTTCAATGAATTCATCAGTTTTATCAGCTTGGTAGGAAGCATTAATGCCTTCAATGGCTGATTTGAATTTGGCTCCTTCTCCCAGAACAAGAGCGTTGTAGGCTTTTTCCGTTCTTTGCCAACGTTGATCACGATCCATGGCAAAATAGCGGCCCATGATTGAAGCAATTTTACCGATGCCAATTTTTTCTATTTCTGCCTGAAGCTGGTTAATATAAATTGGGGCAGCGGTTGGTGGTGAATCACGACCATCAGTGAAAAGATGAAGATAAACTTGATTAAGATTCTGATTTTTAGCTAATTTAAGAAGGGCGAAGATATGAGCCATACTGGAATGGACACCACCTGCTCCCAGCAAACCCATCAAGTGGAGTTGAGAACTTTGTTTTTTGACATGATCGACTGTCTCGAAAAAAGCAGGGTTAGTAAAAAAGGAACCATCAGTAATGGAAAGATTAATTACAGGTAATTCCTGAAAAACAATCCCACCAGCACCAATATTTAAATGGCCTGTTTCTGAATTACCATCATCATCTTTAGGCAGACCAACCATTTCTCCGGAAGCATCTAATAAAGTTCGGGGATAGACCGCCCAAAAACGATCAAAGTTAGGCGTCTTGGCCAAGGCGATCGCGTTACCTCTAGTTTCAGCAGTCATTCCCCAACCATCCATAATAATTAAAACGACTGACTTTGGTCTGGTTGATTTAAAACCATTCATTTTTCTTTAATCTCACTTTCAATTGCTAATAAACGATTATATTTAGCCACTCTTTCGCCTCGGGCCGGTGAACCAAATTTAGTAAAATCAGCGTTAACCCCAACCGCAAAATCGGCAATAAAATCTTCGTTGGTTTCACCGCTTCGATGAGAAACAATAATTTTCCATCCAGCTTCACGGGCTTCCATAATAACGTAGATTGTTTCTGATATCGTCCCAATTTGATTAGGTTTAACCAAAATACCATTACAAGCTTTCTTTTTAATCGCTTCTCTCACTCGTTCTTTGTTAGTAGCTAAAAGATCATCGCCCACAATGATTGTTTTAGTAAGGGATTGGGTGATTTTAATCCAACCTTCCCAATCATCTTCATAAAAACCATCCTCTAGAGAAAACAAAGGATATTGTTGATTAAGTTCTTCGTAAAAGACAACCAAATCGTCAACTTGCATCGGCATCGTGCGGTCTTTTATTTGATATTTGTCGTCTTTGTAAAAGGAGCCAGCCGCTACATCTAAGCCCAGAAAAACGTCACGATTAAGAACATAATCAGCTTGTTTAATGGCACTAACCAAAAGTTCTAAAGCGTCGGCATTGGTGAAGAGATTAGGCGCATAACCACCCTCATCGCCAACACTGTGAATCGCACCATGACTGACTAAAACATCCTCTAGCGTTTGGTAAATTTCTTCGGCCGTTCTTAAAGCCTCACTGTAGGTTTTAGAGGTTGAAGGGATGATGTGAAATTCCTGAAACTCAAGATTACCAGCCCCATGTTTGCCACCATTAATTAAGTTAAAGGTTGGACCAGGCAATTTTTGGGTTTTTTTAAAGCCATAGAGAGAATTAATATACTGGTAGGTGGGTATCTTTTTACTAACAGCCGCGGCTTCGACAATTCCTTGGGAAACGCTAAGAATGGCATTGGCGCCTAACTTAGATTTATTGGGAGTACCATCGAGTTCAATTAAGAACTTGTCTATTTTGATTTGCTCGGTTGCTTCCTTTCCCTTGAGTTTGGGAGCAATAATCGTATTAACATTATTAACAGCGGTTAGAACACCCATACCCTGATACCGTTTAGAATCACCATCTCTGAGTTCAAGTGCCTCATATTTACCTAGAGAAGCACCTGAAGGCACCGAATTAACAGCCTGAGAATCGTCATCGAGGATGACGGTTGTTTCGACAGTAGGATTGCCTCGGGAATCAAGAATTTCTCTGGCTTGGATTGTTTTTATCTTAGCCATCTTTTTTTACTAATCTTTTTTCCGCTTCGTAAACTAATTCCCTGGTTCTTTCAATCGCGTCTGGATTAACGGAAATACTGGTAATTCCCCACTTAATCAGGTTTTCTACCAAATCAGGATAGACTGATGGGGCTTGACCACAAATTGAGCTCGTTATTTTGTTTTTTTGGCAGGTTTTAATCGTTTTTTCCAAAGCCCAACTGACAGCCGGATCTTGTTCATTAAAAGCTTGAGCCAGTTCGGCGCTGTCTCGGTCGACACCTAAAAGAAGCATCGTCAGGTCATTTGAGCCAATGGAAATGCCGTCAATGCCCACTTTGATAAACTCCTCAAGGAGAATCACGTTTGAGGGAATTTCGACCATTAGCCAAAGTTGAAAGCTTGGACTTCTAGATAAATCGTTGGCAACAATAATCTTTTTTACTTTTTGGAGTTCATCTGGTGTTCGAACAAAAGGAATCATTAGCCAAAGGTTATCAAGGCTTCGTTTTTTTCTGACTTGTTTAATAGCCTCTAATTCCATTTCAAAAACAGTTTCATCGCTGATATAACGAAAGGCACCCCGATAGCCTAGTAAAGGGTTTTCTTCTTCTGGTTCGTAGGCTTTACCTCCAGTTAAATTGCGGTATTCATTGGTTTTAAAGTCAGTTGCTCGGTAAACCACTGGTCGAGGATAAAAGGCGTGGCAAATCTGACTGATGTCATCGCTTACTTTATTGATAAAATCTTTTTGCTTTTTATCTTTGATGATCTTTTTAGGGTGAGTGCCAAGCTGGGCCATCATAAATTCGGCTCTTAAAAGGCCAACCCCATCAACATTTCTTGTCGCCATCTTTCCGGCTAATTGGGGTTCGCCTAGATTAACGTAAATTTTAGTAGCTGTTTTTAAGGCTGGTTGGTAAGCTTTTTTTGGTTCTTTTTTAGGTTCAAGCGAAGATTGAGTTTGGTTAAGATAACCGCCTTGATAGATTTCACCATTACTACCATTAACCGTAAAGACTTGACCAGTTTTTAATTTTTTGGTGGCTTCTTTGGCACCAACAACGCAAGGAACACCTAACTCACGACTGACAATGGCGGCGTGGGAAGTTTGACCACCTTTATCAGTAACAATGGCCACCGCTTTTTTCATGGCGGGGACAAAATCAGGCGTAGTCATGGCTGTCACCAAAATTTCACCTGAAGCGATTTTGTTAATCTCTTTAGACGATTTGATAATTTTAGCTGGACCTGAAGCTATGCCTGGACTAGCGGCAATACCTTTGAGAATTGGTTTTCTTTTTACTTCTTCTTCAATTTTTTCTTTTTTCTTTTCTTCTTTAATGGTGGTTACTGGTCTTGTTTGAACAATAAAGAATTTATTTTTGATTAAAACCCATTCGATATCTTGAGGGAAGAAATAATGTTGATGGATTTTTTTACCCAATTTAGCTAACTCAACTATTTGCTTATCATTGAGTTTTCTTTTAGCCTGTAATTTACTGGGAACTTTAGTTTGTTTATTTAAAGTGCCTACTTTAGTTAATTGAACTGTTTGTTTATTAATATCTCGACTAATAATATCTAGATTATTTCTGTTAACAACATAGTTATCAGGAATTACTTTTCCTTGGACAATTAATTCACCTAGGCCATAGATGGCTTCGATTACAATTCGATTTTTTTCATTGGTAACAGGATTAATGGTAAACATTACCCCAGAAATATCACAACCAATCATTTTTTGAACCACAACCGCGATACCGACTTTAAGGTGATCGAATTTATTTTGCTCCCTGTAGAAAATTGATCTTGGTTCAAACAAAGAGGCCCAACAATCCCTAACTCGATGAACGACGTTGGTTTCGCCTTTAACATTCAAAAAAGTTTCTTGCTGACCAGCAAAAGAAGCGGTTGGTAAATCTTCAGCCGTGGCTGAAGAACGAATTGCCACATAACTGTCTTTAAAAAGACCGCCTAATTTAGCGTAAGCAAAGACTATTTCTTTGGCTAGTTCCTCAGAAATTCTTGCTTTTTCAATCTTAGGTTTAATTATTTTGGAGACTTGATCAACTGTTTCCGGTCTTTCTAAATCGACTAATTGATAGGCTTTTTCTAATTCTTTTTCTAAATTATTTTCTTTAATAAATTGGAAGTAGGCACCTGCGGTAACAATAAAACCATTAGGCACTGGCAGATCAGTTGAAGCCATTTCACCAAGGTTAGCGCCCTTGCCACCAACCAAATTTATATCATCTTTGTCAACTTCATTAAACCAAAGCAGATTTTTGTCTTTTTTCTTCATGGGCAGGTTTTATTCAGGCTTTTTCTAATTCTTTTTTAAAAAAATCAACCCAGGGAATCGTGGCTGGATCAACTTTATTCAAAATTGCTAAATAATAGCTAATAAGACTGCCGAGATAAACGGTTTCAAAAGCTTGAATTACTCTTGTCCTTCCTTTTAAGACAAGGGAATCATAAGGAATTTTGTTTTCCTTGAGAACCTCTTTAGTTACTCTAATTCTTTTCTTAATTTCTTCATCATAGATTTTCGATTCCAAAAACATGACTTTGACGACTTCGCTGTTTTCTTTTGGGAAAGCTAATCCTTCTAGTAAATGGTGGTTTAATTCCGGTAAACTGAATCTAACAGCAAAAGTTTTACTGTTCTCATTAAGCATGTTTTTGAAGGTATGGGCGGCGCCAATCAAATGCTCACCGGAAACGACAATAATAATTTTTTCTTTAAAGTCAACGGCTATCTTTTTAGCCTCATTTTTCGCTGTTGGTGAGTCAATTAATAAATTATCTCTGATCTGATTAAGATAATGAATTACTTCGGTTATCTGGGCTTCGGTTAGGCGAAGAAATTTTAACCTTGAAAGCAAGGCTAGTTGAGCCGTGATCGAATAACCTAGTCCTAATCGAGGCTGGCCAGAAGGATTGTATCTGGATTTAAAGATATAGGCCGGGATTTCTTTGTCTTTGGCTAGTTCAGCTAATCGACCACCGTTGGTAATCGCGAAAAGTTGACATTTTTGCCTGATAGCTTCGTCAAGACAAGACAAAGTCTCTTCAGTATTGCCAGAATAACTTGAGATAATCGCTAAGGTTTCCTGGTTAGCGTAGGCAGGCAGATGGTAACCGTTGATTATTTCCATGGGTACGTCTAAAACTTCAAAATTTAAAGAGTCAATGATTCTTGCTCCTAAAGCCGAACCACCCATGCCGGTAACAATAATATTTTTAACCTCTTTAAACTTTTCTAAAGGGATTTTTATTTTGCTGACTTCCTGCCAGGCTTGTTCCATCTGATCAGGAAAAAGAATAATGGAATTAAAAACTGAGCTTTTATCTAGTTTTCTGATTTCTTTTGGATTATCCAAAGTTTTCATTTTCTTATTTAATCTCTTTATTTAATCTCTTTTTTAACAAATTCAATCCCTTTTTTTGCTAGTTTTTTCACTTGATTCTTGTCTTTAGCCTCAGCAAAAACTCGAAATTCGGGTGCGTTGCTTGAAGGACGGAAAAGAATCCAGGCATTCTTATCAAGCCAAATCTTTAGTCCGTCAATTTCCTCCGTCTTGATACCCTTAAATTCTGCTTTTGCTTTTTTAATTATAACCTGATTAAATCTGCGAGGGCAATCAACCTTCAATCTGTGAACATAAAACCTAGGTAAAGTATCAACCAAACTGCCTAAAGTTCCCTGGTGTTTCTTAAGTAAATTAAGCATTTTGACAGCGGTTGAACCACCATCGCGGCTCATCATGATTTCGGCGGAAATACCACCTCCATTGGCCTCAAACCCAAAAGTGGCCTTATTTTTTTTCATAGCTTCAACGACAAAAGGCGAACCAACCCGAGTCCGAATAACTGGTTTTTTTAAACAATCAACTACTTGGGAAGTGTTTATTGGGGTAACAATCACTGGCGTTTCAGAATCTTGAGCTATTAGAGAGCCAGCATAATCACCAGGAATAAATCTACCTTTTTCATCAATAAAAATTACCCTGTCGCCGTCGTAATCAAAGGCAATCGCCAAATCCGCTTTTTCTCTTTTTACTAATGTTTGCAAGTCTTTTAAAACACCCTCTGTTTCCGTATCTCTTGAGATGAAATCACCCTGAATTGAAGCGTTTATTTCCTTAACCGTAATACCCAGTCTGGTTAATACTTGAGGCATAGTGTCAGACTGACCGCCATTGCCCGGGTCAACAACCACCATTTTCCATTTAGGGTAAGGAACATCAGCTAAATTAATAAGCATTTCCTGGTAGGACTCATCGGCTCTTTCTTCTTCCTCAACCACGGGTTTTTTTCTTTGATACCTAACTTTATTCTTGATTTGATGGTAAATTTCGCTGATTTCCTTTTCGTGTTTTTTGGAGATTTCCTCTTTGAAGGCAAAAAATTTGAGACCATTAAGATCAGCGGCAATATGACTGCCGGTAACCATCACACTACCGGCATAAGGAGCAATTTTTAGAACCCAATTCATCGCCGGGACCGGGACTGTTCCCTGGTCAACTATTTGATGACCAGCGTGATTCAGACCAACTTCAAGAGCCTCTAAGATTCTTGGGCTGGAACCACGGGGATCCATGCCCACGGCCACCGGACCTCTCTGACTATATTTATCAAGAAATTGAGCAAAGGCTCGGCCGATATCAAAACAAAATTGATTGGTAAAAAGCTTCTCGCCTTCGCCTCTAATACCACTTGTACCAAATAAGCTTTGGACAGCCATACTTTCATTCTAGAGAGAAGCTATTAAAAGGTCAAGCTGACCAGCTAAATCCATGGGTGCCTGACCAGTTTTCTGTTGCCAATCAATGTAAAGCAGTTTTCGGTGAATGGTTAAAAGCTCGCCTAATTTAAATTTTTTGGTCTGATTTGCTATTTTTTGGACTTGAAAAGGATGAAGACCAGTTAAGCCTTCCTTATCTAGTTGGTTAGCGATAATCAGATAACGGACTTGCCTAGCAAGCATGTAAAAAACACCTTCGGCTGAAGATTGATTGACGGCTTGTCTTAAAAGCTGAAGAGAAAAACGACTGTTGCCTGGAAGAAAAGAATCAAGGAATTTAAAAATAATTGTTGGTAGTTTAAAAACCTGGACTTTAGCCTTGATTTGTTTTAATTTTGCCTGGCTAAGTTCTTTTTCTTCCCAAATAATCAAGTTTTGGGGATTATTTTTGTTTAAATAATCAATTATTAGTTTTGAAGGTGTTTCGGCCAGTAAATTCTCAATCACGATCAAATTTTCCCTACCTAGAAGTGACTTTGTTTCCAAAACTGTTTGAATTGCTTCCAAATCTACGTTCTTGCCCTCAAAATGAATGATTTCTTTATCCCTGGATTTGGCACTTTCTATTTGAGAGCTTAAAAATTGCCGACTTTCAACCTGATTGTCACCGTGAATAATGAGCATTGATAGCCTTATATAACTTATCTACGGTTCGATTGTCAATTCTTCTTTTTCGGCCGCGGTGAGAAAGGAGGGCGCCAGAAAAGGTTTTGGGGATATGAAGGAGCTCGTGAATCAAAATTTTATCTTGGTCTTTAATAGAAAGATTATCAAACTTTTCAGAAAGAACTTCTAAGCAGTAATGGGGTTTAACTTTGAGGGCTTTTTGCCAGATCCTGGGTAAACTCCAAATTCTGGCCCTGGCTCTTGATTTAGAACCATAACTTCGAAAAACCACGATTTTCTTCGAATCAATATGAGAAAACTGAAGGGCTTTGACTAATTTTTTAACCCTTCGATGAAGTTCGGGGGCTAGTTGCCAATCCATCTTAACCTACTTTATAAAGTTCGTCTCCCTCTTTGACTGACTGGTCAATTTTAAGACCAATCTGATCACCCTTTTTGGCGCTATCAATATTCTCGTGTTCTATTTGCATTGAAGTAATTTCCTGTTCAAATTCATTACTACCAGTGATTTTAACTTTGTCACCCACCTTAATTGAGGCTAGGACATCAACTACGCCCACGCCAATTTTATCGTAATAGTGGGTAATGGTACCTAATTTAGTATTAGCCATTCTGTTTTATGATTCACCCCCTTCCTAAATAATATTCTATCATTTTTTCCTAGTTTCTTGCCAGTGACAAATAGCAACGGCTAGAGCGTCAGCCGCATGAGTTGGTCGAGGAATTTTTCTGACTCGCAAGGCTTTTCTGACTTCAGACTGAACCTGTCTTTTTTCAGCCCGACCATTTTTAGTTAGAGACATTTTTACTTTTAAGGGGGCATACTCAAAAACTTCAATTTTCTTTTTGGCGGCCGCTAATTTAATCACCCCGATAGCTTGGCCAACAGCTGAAGCGGATTTAGCATTAGCATTAAAAAAAAGACTTTCGATGGCTAAAACTTGAGGTTTATGTTTTCGAATGATGGTAGTGGCTTGTTCATAAATCAAATCAAGTCTTTTAGAAGATGAATCTTTATTAGAAGTTTGAATTTTACCGTAATCAACCAATTTGATTTCGGTTCGACTACATTTAATTACCCCAAAACCCGTATCGGCTGTACCTGGATCAATTCCTAAAATGAGCATAGAGTCAGTATAGCACGCTTGTAGGAGACCCACAAATTTGCTAAAATAAGCAACGAGGGCCCGTAGCTCAGCGGTAGAGCACCTGCCTTTTAAGCAGGGTGTCGAAGGTTCGATTCCTTCCGGGCTCACACATTGGGACTAAAGAGGAGCCAAAATCGTCTTTTAGTTCGATAAATGGAGCCAATTTTGGTGTTCCAGAAACCAATTCTTCGTAGGTAGGCGGTTTCTCAAAGATAAGCCCAAAATAATCAGCTCTTTTCAGAGGATTTGAGCCTCCGAGAATCAGTTCTTCCAAGTGTTCCAGAAAGTAACCGACAAACTCCATTACTCGTTCCATATTGACGTCTTTTTCTTTGTTTTCTATTTTGCCTGCTTGGAGGTTTCTAATCTCTTTTTCGGTTTTAACCAGCTCTTCTTCCATGTACTTAATGGCGGTAGCAGACTCAAGGTATTTAATCTTATCAGCGGTTATCTCGGCTAAAGATTTCAGTTCTTTGATTTTCCGGTCTATCTGCTTATTGTCCTTTTGACTGTTTTCCATTTTTTTCTGCCATAAATCAATGACATACTTTTTCAAGTCTTTGACGCACTTTGGTTTGATGCCCAAATTGCTGACAAAACCAGCAATCGTTTCTTCAAATTCCTGCTTTGGCACCCGGAAATAATGGCCCCGCTTATTACAATGATAGGCAGGATAATATTTGCCAAGCCTTCCCCGGGAAGCGCTGCCATATAAAGGTTTTTCGCAAATCGGGCACAAAACATATCTTTTGTAGGGAAATTTGGGATTTCTAACCGATTTGTAAAGCAAATGGTCGGGGGGCTTTTTCTTCCAGAATTCTATCTGGCCGTTTTCTTCGGAAATGATAACCTTGCCTTTATTAGCTTTATTAAAAGTCTCAACCGATACTAAACCCTTAAATTTGGCTTTTACTGGTTTGTCCTTAGTCCATTTTTCAATGTTGACGCCGGCATAAATAGGACTTCGAATATATTTCCAGAGAGCTTTTAAAGACAGCGGGCACTCTCCCGTCTGGCCGATTATTTTGGTTCTGTCTTTAGGGTCGCGGCGATAGCGCCTCCTGGTTTTAAAGCCCAACTTGTTTAGCTTGTCAACAATTTCCTGATCGCTTAAGCTGCTGTTGGCCCGAAGCTCAAACATTCTGATAATCCATTTTGACTCTTTAGGATGGGGTTTTAAGATGACTCTCTTGCCATGAGCGGTTTCCACTTTCTCATTGACATAGCCAAAGGGGGCTTGTCGCACCCGGTAGCCCATTCTCACGTACCTAATCTCGGCGCCAATCATCCTGGTCATGATATCTCTCATTTCGTCTTTGGCCCGCTCTGCTTCCAAAATTTCCGTTTTTTTAGTGGGGTTGTAGACGCTCCAATCGTATTTGATGTTTAAATGCTCTAAAGTGTTTACTTCCTGACTGCTGATAACCCCGTAAATATCAACCAGTTTGACCTCATATTTAACCAGCTGCATTTTAAGATGGTCATAGAGATAAGACCCGCCTCTGGTAAAGCGGTCAATCGATTTGACAATGAATAGCTGGATGTCGTTTTTTGGCTTTTTACAGTAATCAATCGCTTCCTGGACCGGCTGCTCTTCTTTAGAAGCGCTCTCCATGAAGATGAAGAACTTTTTAATCTTGATATTGTGGTTTTCCGCAAACCTTTCGATTTGCTCTTTTTGGTCTTCCGGTGAATCGCCCTGAAGCCCTTGTTTTAAAGAAGAGATTCTGATCGCGGCAACGGCATTTTCAGGTTTTGGCAGGTTACCCATTTGACTATTCCCCAATTAATTTAGCCTTATTCTGCTCTTCGATAATTCTGTCGACGAGGAAGTTGGCAAATATCTTCATCCGGTCCTCTTTTTTACCCTTTTCCTTCTTGTTATTTCTTGAAAATTGCTCTTTACTCATGGATTTTACTCTTAACCTAGCCTCGAATCTTATATCTTTAGTTTATTAACTATCCATATATGGATAGTATAACAAGGGTAAAACAGCTTGTCAAGTAGTAAAAAGAAAAGGGGTTTAGATTCCTTGTTAGATGTAGTATACTAATAAGCAACCTGCCTCATAATCATCCTGCCTGAGGGATAAATTATGAGGATTTTTGGTGAATCAGTAGATTTTTTTAAGAACAGCCTTGTTTTTAGTTCTTTTCTTCAAATCGACTTTTCCTTTAATAAAATCCTAAGACTCCTACCAGTTTCCTTCCTTGGCAACTTACTTATTATCTTAGCCTCAACCTTCATCCTCCTTCTGACTATCTATGCCTTATTAAGATTCCTGCTGATTAGACTAGAGCTAAAGCAAAAGTCTGTCTTGTTCGAGATTAGACCATTAACCGAAACCCTGCAAAGCCCGCTTTCCACCCAGCAGCTTTTTAATCTTATTCATGGTTTGGCCAGACAGCGATCCCTATTTTACAAACTGATGGATAGCTACAAAAACTATGCCTTTGAAATTGTTTCCACCAAAAAAGAGGGTATCAGGTATCTGCTGAGAATTAACGATGAAGACGCAGAATTGGTTAAAAAAAGTCTTCTTTCCTACCTTCCGGGAATTAGTATCAATCGGGTTGGCGACTATTTGCCAAAAAAATTTAAAAACAACCAATTTAAGATTGCTAGCTTTAAACAATCAAACCACTTTGCTTATCCCTTAAAAAATCAAAGACTGCTTCAAGAACACGACCCCATTGCTTATATTACCGGCAGTATGACCAAGCTGGACAGAGACGAACTAATTTCTTTTCAAATCGTTGCTTCTCCGGCCAACAGACGCGATTTAAAACAGGCAAGAACAATCACCGGTCTGATTTCCACCAGAAGCGACTTGCTAACCGGTTTAAAAAACTTGAAATTAAACCAGCAAGCAATCAGCTCATTTAAATTATTGCTGAGATTTATTCTTTATTTATTCCTTATTCCTTTTGGGTTTTTGATATTTTTAGTCACTGGCGGCAAGGAAGGGCCGCTTTTGCATCTTGAGGGATTAAAACATGACAGCAGAGCAGGCGACGCTTACCAAAAGGAACTGGAAGAGATGATCAAAGACAAGCTAGACCAGCAGCTTTTTAAGACTTCTTTGCGTCTGCTGGTTGTCAGTAAAAATCGCCCCAAGCAAAATAAACGGATTAAGGGCTTTGTTTCCGCCCTTTCTTCGTTTAATAATTCCCATTACCAGTCGTTGGTCTCTTTTTTCAACTTTAAACACGGTTTAATTAAACAAACCAAAGCTTATTTGTTTAGAAACAGATTACTTGGTTTATTGGGCAACTCGGTTCTGTCAGCCTCAGAAGTAGCCGATATTTACCATTTGCCCTTTACAATCAAGACTAAAACCGAAGATTTGGTCAAACAGCACAGCAAGCAACTGCCCGCGCCGCTTTCCTTAAAAAAGGCAGATGGCTTTGATGTTGTCTTTGCCAAAAACACTTATGGCGGGACGGACACTAAAATCGGTTTAACCGCAGACGAAAGAAGAAGGCATATTTATATCCTCGGGGCCACCGGCACCGGCAAATCGACTTTGCTTTTGTCGATGATTTTGCAGGATATTAAAAACAAAAAGGGATTATGCGTGATTGACCCTCACGGAGATTTAATCGACCAAATTTTACCTGCCATTCCCCAGGAAAGGGTCAACGACGTTATTTATTTTAACCCGGATGACGTCAGCCACCCGATTGGTCTCAACCTGTTGGAGCTAACACCCGATTTGAACGAAGATGATGCCCTCCGGGAAAAAGAATTTTTGACGGAAAGCATTATTTCCCTGTTTCACAAAATCTATTCGGAAAAGTATTCCGGACCGAGAATGGAATATATCCTAAGAAACACCATCCACACCGCTTTTGCCACCGAAAACCCAACCCTGTTTACGGTTTACAAACTGCTGATTAACACTCCTTACCGCAAAAGGGTTGTCCGAAGTTTGGATGATGAAAACTTGAAAGATTTTTGGCGCTATGAGTTTGCCAAAGCCGGTGATTACCAGAAGGTGAAAATGATTTCGCCGATTACCAATAAGATCGGCCGCTTCCTCTTTTCGCCGACCGCCAAAAGAATTCTAGAGCAGGAAAAATCCAGCATCAACTTTGACGAGATTTTATCTTCCGGAAAAATCCTGCTCTGCAACGTTTCCAAGGGCAGGATTGGTGAAGACTCTTCCGAGGTTTTCGGGATCCTCATCATGACCAAAATCCAGCTGGCGGCTTTAAAAAGAGCCAGAGTAACCGACAAGGAGAGAAAGGACTTTTATCTTTACGTTGATGAGTTTCAGAATTTTGCCACCACCGCTTTTGCGGAAATCCTGTCAGAAGCCAGAAAATACCGCCTGAATGCCATTATGGCTCACCAGACCACTTCTCAGATTGAAGACAGGTCGTTGGTCAACGTTACTCTGGCCAACACCGGGACGGTGATTTGCTTCCGAACCGCCAACCCAGAAGACGAAAAATTGATTCTGCCCCAATTCTCGCCTTACGTCGAAAAAGGGGAAATTGCCAGTCTGCCTTCGTTTAACTTCTATATCAAAATCAGCGCCCTTAATCCGGAAGAGCCTTTTTCTGGAGTGACCACGCCCGTGGTTGCCAGCCTCGACAATCAAAGAACCAATCAAATCATCGAGCGGTCAAGAAAACTTTATACCTTGCCTTATAAAAAACAAGCAGTGAAAAGCAAAGAGATAAACAAAAAGTTACAACCGAAATTAATCACTGAGACTCAAACGGGGAACATCCTGCCCTGAAAATTGTCGTAGCGCTCTACCACAAAAAATCAATGAATTTAGCCTTAAAAATGACGATAACCACTACCCCTTATCCCTTATAAATAAGGAGGAGAAACGTCAACAGCCAAAAGTTGGGGGAAATAAACCAACACCAACGACCTTATGAATCAAACAAAAAAACCAACCTCAAAGCAAATAGAAATCCTCACTCTTTTATATCGCTTCCGCTTTCTCAATCGTCATCATCTTCAAAAATTCCTCAACCACCAAAACCCCGGGCGAATCAATGCCTGGCTGAAAGAATTAACCGAGAAAAAGTATCTTGGTCGAATCTACTCCCGAAAATTTGGAGAAAACATCCAGCCAGCCATTTATTACCTGAAGTCAAAGGCGGCTGGTGTTTTGAGAAAAGAACCAGAAATTAACCAGGCCTTGCTTAACCGAATCTATCGCGAAAACTTACGCTCAAGAAAATTCATCAACCACTGCCTTTTCCTAGCTGATATCTATTTTCATCTGGTCAAGTTATGCTTGGAAGACAAGGCCGAACTCCAATTTTTCCACCGGACCGATTTGGCTAAACACGATTATCTCCCCGAACCCCTGCCGGATTTGTATTTCGTCATCAAAGAGCCGCAGGGTGAAACCAAAAGATATTTTTTGGAAATGTTTGTCAGGAAAACGCCCCGTTATGCCTTGCGGCATCGTCTTTTTAGATTTTTTAATTATTATCAATCCAATTTTTGGGAGAAAACCACCCGCCACCCCTTCCCGACCATTCTCCTAGTCTGCTCGGACAGATACATGCAAGCATATTTAAACAAATTCATCAGGGAAACCCAGGAAGATGAAGAAAATTACGAAATTCAGTTCTTTTTAACCACGGCAGGGAAAATAAAAAAAGAGGGAGTAGGCAAGAAGGTTTGGCAGGCAATTATTTAACCATTGAGGATTATTTAAATTTTTATAAAGATAAATTGATCTATCTGATATAATAAGCTACATGGCTATCAATCCCGAAGAATTGAGACCTCCTGCCGAACTGCCAAAAGAAATTGCCGAAGTCTGGCAAGGGCGGCGCCTGGAGCAGCAAAAAATTAATGCCGAAAAGCAGCCAATATTATCGAAGCTAAAAAGTAGGGTGCGTGAAATGGATGAAGCCCAGTCTAGCGGAGAATCCAGCCTTTTAGGAATCATTGCTTCTTCCGATCAAGAAACAGCCATTCAACTTCTGGACTCAATTAAGGAAGCGAGTTTTTTAGACCAAACGAAACTTTTAGAATTAAGCGAAATTGCTATTTCAGAAAGGGTATATGAGCCAGAGGAAGTAGTGGAGCTTCTGGAACTTGGCATAGGATCCGATCTTTTTGAAATTCTCTTAGCAGGCGGTGAAGAAGACGGTTTCACTCGCGAATGGAATGATGAGCTTGTGGAACGCTCTGGAAATCTGTACGAAAAGTTGCAAGGTAGCGAAGCGGAACGGCAGGAAGCTGAACTAGTATGTAAGGCAGGTGTGATTATTAAAGCTCTTCGTCAGGGTCAAGGGATAGCCCCAGAGGTTGCCGCCGCCTACCTTGATGTTGAACCCGGCTTCATCGCTTTTTTGGAAAACGGTCTCGTTTCTCTTGATGAGATTTACCCTAAAAAGAGGGATCAGCTAGCGAACGCTCTTGATGTTGACCCACGTATTGTCGACCTCATGTTTGAACCCTCAACCTATTTTCTTTTCCAGCATCCAAATTTTAGCTAAAACCCTCTAGGTGGGATCCTATTGACACCTGAGAATGAAGTTACAGGCCTTAGTCTTACTTCGACATTCTAGGGTAGGAGAGATGAGGGAATTATAATTTTAAGGCCTGAATGAGGTAATCACAGTCTCTGCGGAGGATTAAGTATAGCCAGGAAAGCCTTCAAGACTTCCGACTATTACCGGGTCTAACCCAGAAACTAGTTGGGAATTTACTGGTTTTAATTGCATATCTGTTAGTAAATCCTTTTGTCCTTCCATTGGCCGGGCTAAATAAATATGGGTAACAGTAGTGTAGTTTCCCGTCAGTGGATTTTTTAATGTCGAGGTGAATCCCTCTATTTCTTTATCAAAATCACTTCTTGCCTCAATGACTTGAACAGGACTGCCTTCTTGGTATTTTCCTTTCTTTGAATAGATTGCCATGTCGACTTGATGCTCTTTCTCCAGCCAGGGCCAGTCAAGTATTACTAGCTCTCGGTCTAGATTCTCAATGGGGACTACTTTTTTAACCAAACATTTTCCAAAGTTGCTAAGTTCTTGGGTAGGATTAAGGTATTCATCGAGACTGCCGCGCATGGAAAAATCCAAAAACCTTTTTGCTATTGCCTGTTTAACCCTTTCTCTCATAACACAATTATACGTTATTCTGACAACTGACGAGGATTATCCCAAGTTCAGAAATCAACTCGCTGACACCCTTGACGTTGATCCTCGTATTGTTGACCTCATGTTTGAACCCTCAACCTGGAAAAAACCATTTATGCCGTAATTTAACGAGAGAAGTCTTTCTTATTCTGCGATTTCAATATTTGGCCAAACTTTGGTGACAATCTTACTTGACCGGCATTCCCCAAATTCAAGATCCCTTTCAATGCCGGTTCCATACGGGCTTTCGAAATCTTCCAGTTCTTTTAAGGAAAAATAGCCCCAATCGTCGTTCCCGTCGCCATAGAGTGACACATACCCGAAAAACATTTTCTTTCTCGGGTCGTATTCGGTGGCGTACCAGCTGCCGGCTCCGGCCGGATTAAAAAACTTGGCAATCACCAACGGGTCCTCTTTGTTTTCCTGGCGGCCAACTTTGGCAAATCTTTTTTCAAGCTCTCTGGTCAATAGCTCCATCTAGTCTCACCTCCTTTCCGGCCAGTCAACCGTTTCTAAATAAAGGTCAATCGCCTCGGCCACCAGCTTGGTAATCGGCTTGCCGGTCTTTCTCTTCAGAAGCCAAAGCAGGCAGAGGTGCTCAGCGGAAACCCTGGGCTTGTAATTCGCTTCTGGTTTTATTTCAAACTCCGGTGAGCCTAAAATAGCGGTTTGGATTTGAGTGATGGTCATTTTAATAATTTTTTTTGTGGAGGCCTTGCCTCCGATAGATGTCCAACCGCACAGCTGGCGAAGTGAAGTCAAGGGCAAGCGAAGCGCAGTTTATTGAAAACCCTTGACGAGCGAAGACAGATGTGCCATGTATTTTGAGTTATTGACAAGACTTATAGCGTTTGTTATGGTAGAGGAAGTGAAAAGGAAATTCTTCTCTATTTCCTGCCCAATTATTAATAACAACCAGCTTTAGGGCTGGTTTTTTTATAAAGAAAGGAGGTGAAAAAGAATGAAGAAATGGGCAATTTTAGCCGCTGGCGCCGCCCTGCTTTTAGCCGCAGTCCCAGTGTTTGGAGCTAAGCCAGATCCAGCTTGCAAAACCATTCAAAGTGGAGAACTATATGCCTCGACGGGAGAACTATTAACAACAGGATACGATGAATATGGTTACAACTATCAGGCCCACATGTTCAATGGCCGCTACTGTGACTACGACCGAGTTATTGGAGGTGACTACTGTGACGTCGATCTAGTGATGAAGTGGAATGATGCTTGGCTGTCAAATACAGACTGTAATGATGACTATTTGTTGGATCGCTACTATGGTTACACATCCTACATTGGCTCTGGGGCATGGCTTACTAACCATCAAACGGGAGTTAACGAAGACGGTTCACACTGGGAATACTTTGTTAAGATTGTAGCCGCTCCTGCCGACGCAGAAAACATAGGTGGAACTTGGTATACGGCCGATGGAGTCGAAATCGGACCAGCAATTTGGGGCGCATTCGCTATCATCCAGCAGGTATCCAACGACCCAGCACTTGATGAACATGGCCTGATATACAAGAGTCCGGCTAGTCCTGGATTTGGTTACTACATACCATAGGCAATGATGGAATTTTTCAGGTAGCTTGGGAGCATAATGAAATATTTATGCGAAGGGGGTGTTTTGTTTAAAGAAATTAAACTATCTTCCCTGGGGGCTGTAGTTTATCCTTCACTTCCCTTAATAGTTTCAGTCCCTCTTCAAATGTTTCTCTGTTTTTGATGATGATAACTGGGTCTTCTGTCTCTCCACTAAGGTAGTCCACCACGTCATTAGTTACCGAAAGCACCCGATATAATCCCGCCCGATAGGTGGAAACAAGCTCTTCTAGCTCCTTTGGTGGGCTTTGAAGCCTATCATCCTGTTGCTTAACCTGTTCTAGTTTGTAATTAAGGTCAAGCCAGGCTGTTTTATAGTTCTCTTCAGTTTCTTCACCCTTCAAGTATTTAACATCTACCTCAGAGAAGTCTAAAAGGGCCTCATCGGTGCTAATAACCATTTCAGAAAAAGTGGAAACGAATCTTCGGTGATTTCTTGCTCTTTCGTTTAAACCCAAGGCTATCAAGAAAAAAACGGCAATAATTGAGAAAACAGTAAGGATTTTTCTTCTTGGAAACATCTGTCTGGATTATAATAGATATTATTAGTTTAAAAAACAGGCTGATCTAAAAGAGATTTTCGAAATTTTGTTTGTGTAAACCTTGAAGGTTTCCATATCATTCCCTTCAAGTGTCAACACGGCACTAACAAGCGGGAACTCTTGAAGAAGTTGAGAAAAATTTACTTGATTGGGAAATGCGGTAAAGTCAAATCCGATAGCCACTACAAAAGGCTTTCCTTCTTTTACTATTTTAAAGCGACTTAAGTATGAATCTTCATATTGGCTTAAAGCATCAATCAGCCGTTCTCTGACTTTACTCTCAACACCATAATGATCATAGTTATGTTCGCGCACATTTTTCCCAACTGAACCCCAAAACTTATTATCCCGAGAACTTATTTGCGCTTTTATTTCTTCATCAAATCCAACGACGTTAACAGATTTGACTTCACATAGAAAACCTTCCTGATAGTCTATCTTTTTGTGTACCCAAAAATCCACACATCTTCTGTTCTTGCTCTTTTTATCGAGCGGAACGACAATCAAGTCTTTACTTTCAAATAGATTTCTAAATTTTTTCTGCCAATCACTTCCGACTTTATTATCAATCATATTTCGCTATAAAAATGGTTTGGTATACTCATTTGACACGTGGATTTTGCGGTAGTCTCTTTAGTTCATTGTACTTTTTTTGGTCAGAATACTTTTCAACTAGAAAATCTATCCAGGCCTTCGAGTAGCGATAATCTCTTTCTGCCTCTTTATATTCACAATATTCATTTCTAAAGGGTAATTTTGATGGTTTTCCAGATTCTCTTATTTTATGGACTCTCCAGGCTTTTAAATGCTCTGACCCGACTCTGAATTGTTTTTTAATCTCTTTTTCAACTACCTTACAAACATTACTTGCACGATATCTGTAAATATCTTCTCCCAAAATAACCTTTCGTTCTTTTAGTAATCCAACTGGAACAGTTTTTAAGTCTCCTACAAGCTTTAGGGTAAGCTCGCCTTTCTTTTCAGTAAACTCTCCCTTCTTAATAAATTTAAGCTTTGGGAGTAGTTTTTCATCAATTAAAACTGTTTTACCCAAACCCTGAATCTTTCCTTTAAAAGTGTCTAGTAGGGCCACATTTTTAGGGCCAATTTCTAGGGCTTCCTTGAAAACTTCCATCCATGCCCTTTTTTCCTGATCTGACCTTTCAAGTATAATCTGCTTTAACTCAGAAAATTTAATTGTTTCCGTTCTCCCATAGTATCTAAAATAGATTTCTGCTTCCTTAATAATGTCTTTATAATTTTTTGTAGCAATAATCGGCTTCTCATCGCTTTCGTGTGTGTATATGATCCCAAAATCTTTACTTTTCCATCTGTGCGACCTTATATCCCACTCAATCGCGGGTGAGAAGATGTCATTAAGGCTTCCTGTCAATTTTGCTATATCAATGTTTTCAAATTTTGTTAAATTTATTCCGATAATTTCTCTGGGACTATTTTTGATCCCAAAAACAATGTACCCGCCCTTCGTATTGGCAAAAGATGCCATTATCTTTGCATATTTTCCTAAACTTCCAAAGTTAAAATTTTCTTTAAACTCTAGGATCGTTGACTCTCTCGACCCGATATATTTTGTTTCTCCTCTTCTTACATAAAATATCGATTTTAGGTTTTCTTCACTAAAGGCAATTATTTTATTCATATCGCGTCTTCTCTTGTAATTCCGAGGTTTTTTTATCTTCTTTTTTGAAGCACGATTAGCCATTGTTTTCCTTTCGCTTCTGGTGGGAATCGTCACTGGTATTTATCCCGCTAAACGAGCCACCAAGATTTCAGCGCTTAATGCCCTGCGCTACGAACAACTTCAATTTTTGATAAGAACCCTCGCTTTGCGAGGAACCTTGTTTCGCTTTATTGATAATCGTGACACAATTAGCAAGGTCTCTTGAAATAAAATACAGTTTTCATTTCTGGCAATTAAGAGGGGGGCCATCACAAGCTATCCCATCTTTATCCCCATCTCTAGCTGAACATCCACAAACATTAAGTTGGTATTGGGCCTCCTCGCAGGATGATATTTGTGTGCAAGTTTTTGAACAATCACATGTATAAATTGTGCTTTTGGAAATTGGAGTCGGTGTCGGGGTAGCCTTAAGAGTTGGCCTTGGAGTAGGTGTGAATTGACCCCAAGTATCACAGTCAATGCTCCAAAGGCCCTTTTCTTCCTCCCTCGCTTTTTTCTGAGCCTCAATGAATTTGTCTTGATATTTGACGTCAGGCGGATAGGTGCTCGACTGAGCGTAACCTTCCCTGACCAAATATTCATTGACCAGCAAATCTCCAACCCAGACATAACGGAGCAGTCTTCCGTATCGGTCCATTTCAGAAACATCTTTTTCAAGCCTGACTTTTTTATTCAAAACCAGCTCTTTGTTCTTCTCAGAAGCTTCCTGGGCATAACAACCGACCGGCTCATTCGGGTCAACCGATTCCGGTGCGTCTATCCCAATGTAGCGGACCTTTTGTCCCCCTTCTATCTCAATGGTGTCGCCGTCAATAACCCTGGCAACTAAAACTTCTTCTCTCTCTTCTTCAGTCTCAGATTCCAGAATACCTTCAGTGGGCGTAGCCGCTTGTTCTTCAATCTGGGATTTTTCAGTTTCAGGAGGAGGGACAACAATCAGCAAGATGAAAAAAATTGCGAGCAAGTAGAAGACTGAGGCTATTCCCGCCTTTATTTTGCTTCCACTTCTGAAGCCCGGGACTCTTTTGATTACCTGCCCTAATTCCATGAACTTGCTCTGTCCCAATTATACCATTAGAAAGAAAGTTGTTTTGTTGTTAACTCGAACGATGGTATGATTTCGGAAGAATAGATTGGGCAAACTACCGAGAATACCCAGAGTTCACGGCCAAACAAACTCAACAACTTCTGGTATTTGTTAACTAACGCTGCTTGCTTTATCAGATAATTCACCAAATCTAACAAGATAGCGAAAAACCTCCTTGCTTAATTCCCTGAGCGCTTCGAACATTTCCTCTGCAGTTTTGTGTTCCATACTAAACCTTGGGTCATAACGAGCCCTCTCTCTTAATTTTTTCAGTTCATTGAAGACATCTTTTTGATCAGTCTTTATGATACTGCTCGTCCGAGCATATCTATTTACCTTTCCATGCACGAGGCCGTGGGTCTTTGTCTTCCTAATTTCTTGATCGGGAAGGAGATAAATTCTTGCCTTAGCAAGGTTCTCGGCAGCAACAAAAGCGCTTTCTACAAAAGGACGATATCTCTTGGCCTCAAGTTCAGCGTGAGCAGACTTCATAAATTCAATGGCTATATCATAAATTTCTTTGGATTTCGAGACATCATAAATAAAGCTAAAGCCCACAAACCAACCTTTTGTGAGTTTTACGATGGTGATATGTCCAAAATCTTTTTCTTCATCAATAAGGCGAAAAGAGCGTATATCCTCAATATCCTTATTCAAAACCGCCTCGCCTTTCTCAATAGGACGATTAAACTTGGCTTCTATAATAACTTTAACTTCGCTATTGATTCTGACTAAAGGTGGCCCGCCTACTGAAAAAATTACCTGAGCAGCCTTAATCCTAAAATCCGATGGAAGTTTATCTTCGCTCTTCCTTTTTTCAATCTCAGGATTGACCCAGTTGGTCAAAGTTTGTTCAATGAGCCTTTTGGCAATCAGAGCATCATTTTTCATCTTTTTTTTGCTCCTTAACTGAGATTTTGGTATTGGCTATCAGGAGACAGAAAATGTGTAATATAGCCGTTGAGTAAATCGGATTAGCATGTTTTTTCTTAAAGAACCCGTGGGCAATGTTATTGCGCAAATTAAATCCCCGATAATCTTCCGTCACCCAAGAGATGTAATGATAAACTAGATCTGAAAAATAAGGCTTTAGCTCCACAAGCACAGAGCCGAGAGTTTTCTCTCTAAATGCACCCGCTTCGGGAACTGTTGTTTGACCTCCAAAAACAGCCAATAAGTATCTTAAAAAATCCTCTAGTTGCAATGTAAGAACATAGGCAGCATGGAAGTGGTCGCCCTTAAAATAAGAATCGAGACCCACCAACACCGTCTCGTAGGTATCTTTATCAACGACTTGAAGTTTAGAAAAAAATTTCTGGAAGTCTGTTAACGAGACTTTGCCTTCTTTTATCAATTCCGCAAGAAATCCAGTAAGCCATTTTAAAGCAAGTTCTGCTTCTATTTTGAAATTCTGCATAACATGGTCTTCTTGTACCTCCTCTGGAGTCTGCGGACGGCTAATAGGATATCGGCTGCCATAATGAACCGTTCCAACCAAATGCTGAAAAACATATTTTTTACTGAGCTTTGCTGTTAGCTTAACTGCGTGATCCCAGTTGGGAAAAAAAGTAGGAAGTGTTCCCATTCTTTCTGGCACTTCTTCGCCCGTACCAAGACTAGCTTTCATTTTTTCGATAACCTTTGAGTCAATTTTGATGGTAGAAGAAAGTTCCTTAAATTCCTTATTATCGATTGCCTGTTTAGTAGCAGCCTTTACTTCAGCAATTAGTTCATTGACTTTTTGTTTGTTTCCAAGTTTAGAGTAATGCTGGATTGCCTCCTGGAGGAAGTGTATTTTAACCAAACCGCTCGCAGACTTTGCCTCTGCTTCGTCGATAAAGGACTGCCCAATTTCCTCTTGAATCGCTTTTTGTTTAACTACTGAGATTTTAAGCAATTTGGTCATCTCTGCTTTAAGATCGAGGAAGCTACGCTGAAGATGAAAGTTTTGGTCAGAATGGTAGTGAGCGGCAGCAGCCTTGCATAAAGCAATGTAATCTTTTATTTGCTTCTGGGAAAAGAAAGACGGCAACGCTAGCACTAACTCAAACATCTCTATCAACCAGCGATAATTACCTGTCTGAGCAGTTTTATCAATTTGCTCAACAAGTTTGGCTACTACCTTCTTAGTGAGGGGCCTCTTGGGAAGTTTAGACTCAAAAATTAGACAGAGTTCAGTTGCTCTCTGAAGTCCGTCCAGCCTTTCCATAATGGCATCTTCGTTGTCATACTCATCAACAGTTAACAGATATTGATCGATAGACTCGCGGGCAAAAAGGTGTTTATTTTTTGATTTGGATTTTTCCCACAGAAAGTCCAAATATCTAGCTTTGAGGATGGGGTTAGTAGAAGAAACCGTTCTTGATTCAAAATAACCAAGTGCTGTATCAGGAAACCCGTCTGGGTCAGGAAAGATCGAGCCATCTGTAAATGTTGCCATTGGCTTGAACCGCTCAGTTTTCAGTCCATCGGACGCAAAACTATTCTTGGTCATAAGCCTAAATAGCAAGTATTCCCATTTTAGTTGCTGTTCCTGCCTGGGGGTTAGCTTGCCTTTTTGCTCCTCAATAATCTTATTGATCGCGTCAGCAATCTGAAAATCGTATTTAACGGATGATGCTTCCGCTTCCAACTGGGAAATTAGTTTGTCGTATTCTGCCTCTTTCATTTTAATTTTTATCTTCAATTATGTCCTACTTGACAATACTGTAAATCTATCATAAACTTACTGTAGATGCAAGAGCTAAAACCTTTAACCAAAAAGCAAAAGAAAACGCTCGACTTCATCACCTCGTTTATCGCTAAAAACGGATATTCTCCCTCGCTAAAGGAAATCGCCAAATTCCTCGGCGCTACTAACCTCAGCACTGCCCAGTATTTTGTCGAGGAACTAGAGAAAAAAGATTACTTGAAAAGAGCTCCTTATAAAAACCGCGGCATCATACCCACTAATAAAACCAAAACAATTCCTTTGTTGGGAAATATCGCCGCTGGTAAACCAATAGAACCTATCGAAAATCCAGAAGACATAGAAATTCCTCAAAATATCAAACTTGATACTCGCTTTCCTCACTACGCCTTAAAGGTCGTTGGAGACAGCATGTTTGACATGGGTATAATTGATAACGACATCGTGCTTATTAGGCATCAAATAACCGCTGAATCCGGGGATACTGTAGTTGCTATTACGGAAAAAGGCGCCACGCTGAAAATTTTTAGAAAAAGCGGTGGTAAAATTTTCTTGGAGCCTCGGAGCAAAAAATTCAAAAAATATTCTCCTAAAAAGCTAGAGATTAGAGGAAAATTCTGTGGTCTAATAAGAAAATCCACTGACTTATCAGTAACAAATGGCTTTTCTCTTTCCAGGTTAAGAGAAGAATTCCATGAACTGACAATCCAGTATATTCAAAATACAAATCGTGAATATAGGAAAACTAAGGGACAATATTTTACTCCCCGCTCAATAAGGGAAAAACTATTTAAAAAATTGCCCAAAAATAAAAAGGGTCTTAAAATTTTGGACCCAGCCTGCGGTACTGGAGAATTTTTATTAACAGCCAGTAAATATTTTAAAAACCCTTCTTTATTTGGTTGGGATATCGAAGAAGAATTAATTAAAAGAGCTCGCGTCGTTGTTCCCCGGGCAAATCTTGAGACTGTTGATAGCTTAAAGCACACAACAAAAGAAAAGTTTGACTTTATAATCGGTAATCCTCCTTATTTTGAATTCAAACCTGAAAATATGATTAAAAAGAAATACCAGGAAGTCGTCAGTGGCCGACCCAATATATTTGCCTTTTTTATCAAACTTAGCCTAGATTTATTAAGGCCTGGAGGTTATTTAGCTTTCGTGCTTCCACCTTCAATGAATAATGGGGCTTATTTTGCTGACCTAAGAAAATATATTATTAAACATTCAAACATAGAGTATCTCTCAATCTTAAATAGCCCAAAACTATTTCATCAAGCTCTTCAAACAACAATGTTGCTTGTGTTAAAAAAGGGGGAAAACAAAGGCAATTACATTTTCAAAAAAAACGGCATTACAATTTTTACAGAAAATCCGGCTTATCTTAAGAAATCTTTTCAAGGAAAAACAACATTGTCTAACTTAGGTTTTCAAGTTAAAACAGGAAGATTGGTTTGGAATCAAAATAAAAATTTACTAACTAAAGATTCTAAAAAGGGAATTCCCCTAATCTGGGCTCATAACATTACTTCAAAGGGCTTAAGGTTAACAAACAATCCTAAAAAACCCCAATACATCAAAACAAAGAATTATGATACCGGGCCTGCGATTGTCGTTAACAGAATCACTGGCGCAGTTAATTCAGCTAAGCTAAAAGTGGCAGTTGTTCCTCCAAATATGAAATTTATTGGTGAAAATCACGTCAACGTAATCTTTCTCCCGAACAAAACTAAAATCTCCACTGAAAATCTCGTCAAGCAGCTAAGATCGAAAGACAAATTAAAAGTCATTCAATATATCACAGGTAACACTCAAATTTCCAAAACTGAACTTGAGAATTTATTTCCAATTGATCTTCGTTAGGAGTGGGGCGTCCAAGCGGCGATCCTCAGGCCTCCAGTTCTCCCACCAGAGGCAGATTGCGCGTAAACAGCCAAATCGGTCAGGAGTTGGTCATCCAGGAAAATTCTTATTGCGATTCCGTGAGCTTTGATTTTCAACTTTCCCTTTCCTTTAATCAGCTTCTCAATTAGTAGAGGATGCACATCAATTAGTTCTTTAAAAACTCCGTTCTCATCAACGATACAAGTAAGGCTTAAATTGATATAGCCTAATTTTTCCGCCAATCTATTTCTAAAAACTTTCTGGTTTTTTTGGGAAAAAGCAGTTAAAATATTAACCGCTTCCGCTACCCAATAAGGGGTAATTTTTTTTGAGGCTAAACTAATATCCTTAAGATTAGCCATTTCCTGAAGGTACTTTTTTAATTTTCGATCGTCCAAATATTCCCTAAATTTTTTATCTGTTAAATGTTTTAATAAACTATCCAGGGTGGGATTCCAGTAATTAACACGCCCTTTCTTTTTATAGAATTTTAAGGAAACATCAAATCTCTTACCGCTAATAAAATTGATAACCAAGTCAATATCATTAACGCCTTTATTAATTTCGCCAACATAATCTACGGTTTTTACTTTTTTCTCTCGAATAATTTTCTCATTGAGGTAGTCAGCGGTCTGTTGGGCGCCAATATTGATTCTTTTAAAATGTAGTTGATAAGTGGCCGGATAGATCGACTTAATTTTAGTTAAAACCGACTCTAAATCGGCCAAATATTCGGGAAGAGGTTTAACCAAATAGCGAACTTTCAGGTCAAAAGCCCGGCTAACGAGATCAGTACTTGCTGGCATAAAAGCCCCTCATACTTCGTATTTTACCCCAAAAGAGTTTTTTACTCAATTGGAGTGAAATTTGACTTTTACTTTACAATTTGCTATAAGCTAAATAGTTAGAGTTCAGCGTTTGGCTGCCCGAGAGGGCAGTTTTTTTATTTATCGCCTGCCTATTAGTAAAGGAGGTGAGTGATGAGAATCTTGTTGACGCTGCAATCTTTCGTTTTAACTGCTTTAATTTTTGCTTCCCAAGTTCAGGCCCAAGCTGACGACGTTTCCAAAGTCCAAAATTTCATGACCAACATTATCGAAATCTTGGTCACTCTGGCCGGGATCCTGGCCGCTCTTTTCTTTGTCTGGGGCGGGGTCGGTTACATTACCAGCACCGGTAACCCTGAGAATTTGGAAAAATCAAAAAAGACGATTTTTTATTCGGCGATCGGCTTGGCCGTTACCTTGGGAGCTTATGTTCTGGTTAATATTGTCACCCAGACGGCGCAAAGCGCCTTTGGTCAATAAATTAACAGTTAAAAACAATGGTTGTCCTAGCAGTTTTATTGACTGCCTTAATCTTCCTTCTCAATCCTCCTTTGGCCTTGGCTCTTGACCAGTATCCTGAAATCCAGTCTTTTACCAGCGACCTGATCGCCAACCTTTCCATCCTGGCTTCGGTTTTTGTCCTTTTTTTCTTAATCCGCGGCGCTTATCTGTATCTCACCTCCAGCGGCAATCCGGAAGCCTTAGAAGACGCTAAAATAACCATTAGGAATGCCCTCATTGGTTTGGTTTTAATTCTCTCGGCCAGTACTTTTTCTTCAATCCTGACGACTTCCTTCACCACGCCTTCACCGGGCACCGAGACCAGTCAAATCGAACTGGCGCCTCTGGAAACGGTCGAGCCCGAAGACGGCCTGACCCAGGTTTTGACCGAGGCGATTGCCGGCTTTTTGAAGAATATCATCCAGAGCGCCACCAAGCCCTTGACCGACAGCGTCATTTCTTTTTTAACCACCACTCCTTTAGTGGCGACCAATCATTCCATTTTTAACTTTTGGCTGATAATTTTGGGGATCACCGATTCGCTCTTTGTCCTGGTAATTATCCTGCTCGGCTTTCAGCTCATGAGCGCCACCACTTTCGGTTTTGAAGAGGTGGAACTGAAAAAACTGCTCCCTCGAATTCTTCTAGCTTTCCTCTTGGCCAATGTCTCCATCTTCATGGTGGACTGGGTGCTGCGCTGCAACAACGCCCTGGTCTCGGCCGTTCTCAATGCCACCGGCGGCTTGAACCAGGCCTGGATTGAAAACGCCTTTAACCCACCGGTAATGACCCTAGAAAGCGTCTTGGTAATCACCCTGGTTTTCGGCGTTCTTTTCATTATCACCACCGTTGTTTTGCTCCTTTTTTACATCAGTCGACTAATTATCATTGCCCTGGGGGCGGTCCTTTCGCCTTTAATCTTTATGCTCTGGGCGATTCCCAGACTGGCTGATTTTTCCGAAATCGCCATTAAAAGCTATCTCACCACCATCTTTTCCGTTTTTATCCATGTGGTGATCATCCAACTGGCAGCCTCTTTTTTGACCCTGCCAGGCGAATCGGAAGGCTCGGGCCTGATGGCGGTCTTAATCGGTATTGGCCTGATGTTTACCTTAATCAAAACCCAATCCGTCGTTTACCAGCTGGTTTTTTACAACACCGGCCGGGCGGTCCTTAAAAAAGTCGGCGGCCAGATTGTCAATGTTCTCCAGGCCAAACAAACCGAAGAGACCGTCCTCGGCGAAGCCCAAGTTAAAACGCCCAGAAAGGTGGTCAACGCATGAAAACGACCCCCATCCCGGCTCAAGTGACCACGGTTGAGGATAAAATCGCCGCCAACCTGAGCCTGACCCAGCTAATCCTGCTTTTGGCCCCACTTTTTATCAGCGTCTTTGTTTTTGCCGTTCTGCCGGAGAGGATGTACTTTAATCCTTACAAGATTATTCTTATCGCTCTTTCCCTGGTTATCTTCCTCACCCTGGCCATCAGGGTCAAGGAACGAATTGTCTTAAACTGGCTGATTTTACTGGTCGCTTACTATTTGAGACCCCATCTCTTTGTCTTCGACAAGAACGATGATTATCTGCGGGAGGAAGAACCCCAGCCGGACAATGAAGTCAAAAACGCCGTCAACAATAAACAAATCCCAGCCAAAAAAGAAAAAAAGAATCATTTATCAGTTTTGAATTTGATTCAATTGGAAAACCTGATTAACGCCAGGAATACCGAAATGTTAATTAAGTTCGGTCAAAAAAGGAGGCTCAGATTAAACCGCTTTTAAACAATAAAGTCTCTTCCCGGAGACAGATTAAAATCAAGGAAGTCCGAGACGGGATTTTGGTTCTGCCGGAAAATAAATATCGGGTGGTGGTCGAAACCTCGGCGATTAACTTTGAGCTCAAAAGCGAGGCCGAGCAAGACGCCTTGATTGACAATTTCCAAAATTTCATCAACGCCCTGCCTTGCCCCATCCAGATTTTGATTCGGGTCCGCGAAGTGGAGATTGACAACTATCTTGAGGTTTTCAACAACAAAAACAATCACGAAACCAACAAGCTTTACCGCCAGCAGATCAAGCACTATGGCCAGTTTGTCAAGCAATTAGTCAAGGGCAGTAAAATCCTTTCCCGGCGCTTCTACCTGGTGATTCCCTACGAGCCGGAACCGGAAAAAAACGACTTCAATTTGGTTAAAGAACAAATCAATCTCAGCCTGGACATTATCAGCAAAGGCTTGGAGCGGCTGGGGATGAAAACCAGAAGCCTCAACACCCTGGAAATTCTCGAGCTTTTTTACAGTTTTTACAATCCCGGGGTCTGTAAAACCCAGCCCATCAAAGAAAAAACCTATCAGCTTTTATCTAAAAACAAAGATGTTATTCAAACTCCCAAACTTTAAGAAAAACAAAAAGCGAGGTCTCAAAACGATCGAGCTCTCGTTCGGCGAACAGGACCAGGTGGATTTAATCTCGTATGACGGCCTCAAGGAATACCAAAACTATCTCAATCTGGGCGGCAAATACCTGCGGACCCTCTTCGTCTCCGGTTATCCTTACGTGGCGACTACCGGCTGGCTGAACAATCTGGTTAATTTCAACCACGACATCGACATTGCTTACCACCTGGAACAGATCGATTCGAAAATCTCCCTGCCCAAGCTTAATCGAAAGATTACCGAATTGGAGTCAACCCGAAGGGTCCTCCAACAGCAGGGAAAAATCATCGGCCCGGAAGTGCTTGACCCCTTAAAATCGGCGGTTGATTTAAAAAACAGAATCCTGCGGGGCCAGGAAAAGCTCTTCCAAGTCTCCATCTATATCCACCTGACGGCCGACTCTTTGGTTGAATTGGAAAAGCTGACCACCCTGGCGGAGACGGTTCTGGCGACGAGATTGTTCTACACCAAAACAGCGGTTTTCCAGCAGCTTGAAGGCCTCCAATCCATCCTGCCCCGGGCGGAAAATCTCCTTGACCAAAAAAGGAATTTGGACAGCTCCTCAACGGCCTTAACCTTTCCTTTTACTTCCTCCGAACTGGTCCAGGAAACCGGCATTTTGTATGGGGTCAATCTTTCCAACAATTCCTTGGTGATGATTGACCGCTTCAGCCTCAATAACGCCAACAGTATCGTCTTTGCCCAATCCGGCTGCGGCAAAAGCTACGCGGCCAAAGTGGAAATCCTGCGCCAGCTGATTCAAAAGACGAAAGTGATCGTCATTGACCCGGAGCGGGAATACCAGCAGCTTGCCCGCTCTTTAGAGGGCACCTACATCAAACTCTCGGCCAAATCCAAGGAAAAAATCAACCCTTTCGACTTCTCAGTCAGCTCCTTTGGCCAGGGCAACAACCTGGTCGAGCACATCCAGGATTTGACGGAAATCGTTTCCTTAATGGTGGAAGGCTTGACTTCGGAAGAAAAAGCGATTGTTGACAAAGCGATTGTCAAAACTTACAAAAACCTTGGCTGGGCAATCCACGGCCGGAAAAAAGGTCAAAGATACCCGTTGATGAAAGACCTATACCAAACCTTGAAAAAAGACCGGCAGAGAAAACTCTGCGTCCGGCTGGAGAAATACGTCAAGGGATCGCTGGCTCATGTCTTCAACCAGCAAACCAATATCAAGCTCGACAACCGCTTGATCGTCTTTGATATCAAAGACCTGCCCGAATCCCTGCGCCAAATCATGATTCTGATCATTTCCAATTATGTCTACAACCAGGTCAAATCCAATCCCCAGAAACGGCTCTTGGTGATTGATGAGGCCTGGATTCTTTTGGAGCATGAGGAAAGCGCCCGCTTTATTGCCGGCTTGACCAGAAGGGCGCGCAAATACTACCTGGGTGTCAACATCATCTCCCAGGCGGCCAACGACTTCCTGGGCAACGAATACGGTCAGGCGATTGCCTCCCAGGCCTCGCTGCGGATTCTAATGCGCCAGGACACGACCACCATTAAAAAAGTGGTCGAAGAGTTCAAGCTAAGCGAATACGAGCAGAAATTCCTGCTCACCTGCGATAAGGGCGAGGCGATTGTCATTGCCGACCAAAACCATGTGGCCCTGAAAGTGGTTGCCTCGGAAAAAGAACATCCCCTGATTACGACCGATCCGGCCGAAAGATACTCCCTGCGATGAATCCCTTTTTAATAATGACCTTTTTTTCTTTTAAAAAGGAGTTCTTCTATGTCCTCCTGGCTTTTCTTCTGGTCATCTTGATGCCCCTTATCGGGGTGATCATTCTCACCCGGACGGGTTTGGATTTTGTTTCCGAACGATTGGTGGCGATTAATGAAGTCACCAATGAGGTTCAAATCTTAAACCCGTTTGACGGCAGCGTCTACAAAACCATCAAAGGCCCCTTCGTCTGGCCGGTGACGGGAATCATTACCCTCGAGTTCGGCGAATCGAGCCGCTGGCAGCTTTTCCATACCGGCATTGACATTGCCAATCCCGAAGGCAAAAAAGGCGACCTCATCACCCCGTTCATGCCCGGAACCGTTGTTTACGCGGGTCAAATCTCTTGGGGTTTTGGCAAGCACATCATCATCGATCACGGCGATAATCTCGCTTCCATCTACGCCCATTTGGAGACCATCTGGGTCGAAGTGGGCCAGGAAGTCAAACCAGGCGATGTCATCGGCACCGAGGACAGCACCGGTTGGGCAACCGGACCGCATTTGCACTTTCAAATCAACGTCTTTGGCATACCAGTCAATCCGAGGGTGTTTTTGGGAGGAAGTTAATGAACATTGACTTTTGCTTATTTACTAACGTTAAGATAAAATAATCGCGTAAACATTCTCTAAAACAATTAAGAGTTACAGTTTTGATTGGGGGTGAGATTTTATGAGTAATCCAGACTTTGAGCAAGCTCTAGGGCATGGCCCTCGGCCTCAAAGAGTCCGTCGAATTCCCTTGCGTGGCATTGGTATCGACGACGAAGGAATAGTTAAATTTGCCGGTGAAGCTGGCGGCCCTCCAGGGTCAATGGAGTTGTCTGGTGAAAGCCTTGAGGCATACGAGCGAGGAGAAGCGGAGCTATTGGATCAGTTGTACGATTTTTGGCGAGACAAAGGAATGTCCCATGAAGAGGCAAAGCAACGAGCGGGAATAGATTAGCCAAAAATTATTTTCCCTTACTGGTCACCCAGAAAAACCTTGTACAACCCAATAGGATATTGTTAATATATGGACAGGAATGACTAAAATCATCCGTAAACAATTAGGAAAAAATCTTAAAGAGGCTAGGCTAAAAGCGGGAATGACTCAGGTGGAGGTAGCCGACAAAGCCGGTATTCATCCCAATTACTATGCCCGAATTGAGCGCGGCGAAGCCAACCCTTCCCAAGAGAAACTTTTTGGAGTAACTAAAGCTCTGAAAGTAAAATCTTCAAAAATCCTGCCTTATTAAGAATTACTTTTTCCTTTTCTTAATTTCTTTCCGAAGCTTTTCGCCCCTTTCCTTATCAACTACCTTATGGGCAATCAGGTGGGCCAAAGTCTGCATGCTTCCCAGCATTTCGATGGCATTGGCCCGGGTAGCCTTTTCGGGGTCGGTTTGTTTTAAAAACCTAATTACGCTCTCGATATCTTTTTCGAACTGACTTTTCTTTTTAGCCATTGCCTCCATATTATACCCCTTCTTTGATAAACCTGCCTAATTTCAAGAAGCGAAACATCTCTAACGCTGACTTTTTACCCTCTATTCGTCTCATTATTTCCCGGCTTTTAATTTGAGATAAAATGTTCAAGCTTCCTTCCCAAAGTATTTTCCGGTCCAAAATAGCCAACTTGCGGTGATGGTTGCCGGTACAGATGAAAACCTGAACCCCCAAAACCTCAAATCTGCGAATTTCAAACTCGGATTGGACTTCGAAACTCTGGCTATGTTCTCTCGGGTCTCTGGTCAAAACGTAAACCCTGACTCCTTGTTTTACTAACTTTTCAAAAGTCGGGTAGAGTCTTTTCGCTCTCTCCGTTGAAATGAAGGGGCTCTCAATGATGACCTCTTTTTGACAGGTGGAAAGATCTTCAATGAATTTTTGATAAAAGGTTTTTTCGTCGTACAAGGAAGACTTAATCATTCTCCTCCTCATTACCGACTTCAATTACGGAGACTTTTCCGTTATAATAAGTAAAGCCCAATTCTTTTAGTTTCTCGTAGGTGTTGAAAATACTGGAGAAGAGGTGTTCCACCCACGGGACGTTGGGCTCACCAGGCCTAAAAGCGAATTAAGAAAAATTGACAGGGGGTGAATAAAATTGTCAGAAACAATAAAACCAACGTCATCGGAGGAATCAACAGGAGAAATTGCTAGAATTAGCGCTGAACAAAATGCTAGAGAACTAGAAGAAATGGGTATTCCACCTGAATTATCTGAATTAGCACCAGGAGCTAAATGGATAGTAGAGCATAGCGAATATGAAATAGTTATGGGTCATATTGACGAAGACACAGGCGATGTTGTAATAGACAGTGGTATAAAGCAATAAAGCTTAATAATTGGTGCGAACTGATTACTGACAGGTTTACATCTTACTATTTCTGTGGATAATTGTGAAAAAGGTTTCTTCTGAATAGTCCTATCTACAGCCCTAAACGCTTCAAAAATTTCATTTAATTTAAGTGTTCGATAATGAAAACCTACCCAATGTAATTTTTCGTCAAATATCGAACACAGTTACTCTTTTTTTTGAATAATATTGGCAATAAGCCAATAATTCTAAATTTTAAATTTTCCCAACTTTCTTAAA
Source organism: Patescibacteria group bacterium (assembly GCA_035529375.1). NCBI lineage: Bacteria > Patescibacteria group bacterium. The sequence continues at coordinate 30,410 of DATKWU010000017.1, read as the reverse complement.
GTTACCCGCTCTTTTTTTGTATTCTGTAAAAACCCAAGGAGAAACTCTGCCAATTAATTTATTTAACGATTTATGTCTTAGTTTTTCCTTGGTTAAGTTAATACCAACATTATGCCTCAACATTCTTGGTGGAATATTTTTTTTAAAACCAAGTGATAACAAAATATTTTTGGTAACCCTTTGGATCTGGCGAGGAGATAGTGGCTTATTTATCGGGCTATCAATTTTAAAACTCATAATTAATGGCCACTCTGGATTCGAAAATGATCTAGTTAAAAAATCTATCAGTTTAAAAACAGATTCGTCTAGAAGTATACTATTCTCTTTGAGAGAATTTGTTCGAAGACGAAAATAAAGCATTTTATTTTTTGGGTCGTAGTTTTTCTTTTTTAGATCTGTTAGCATCCATGTTCTAAAACCGCAATAATAAAAAAGACTGACAATAAGTTTATTTCTGGCTTCGAGACGTGAAGTTGAGGGTTTATTAAGGTAGTTTTCTAGTTTTCTCTTCAGATTGGCTGGCATTAACCTGAAAATGATTTCTCGAGGCATATGTTTGAAACCAATTCTAGCACTTTTACGACATTAATACAATTTAAACTAACACAAAATATGATAAGATAATATAAGGTGGTATAAGGTTGACAAAGATAGTTTAATGTGATAAAGTATATCCACTCAATCAAAAAAGTCGCCTTCGGGGGGCTTTTTTTATTCTTCTTTCTGTCCATAATGAAACATCAACCCCTTTAAGCTTTCTAGTTTGATTGTCCCGTTATTCGCTAGTTTCTTTAGTCTCGACGATGTTCTTTTTTTACCTGGCACCTTATCTGGTGCAAAAAGAATAACGGGCTTTTTTAATTCTTCCGCAACATATTCGTAAACTCTTGCAAAATCACCGTCACCAGAAAAGACAATAATTCCACTATATTTTTTCCTAACTCCAAACCTAACAATATCTAAAGTCATCTCCGCATCGCAGTTTCCCTTTTTGTGATCTTTTATGTAAATTTTTCTTACAAATGAATGTTGACAACTTGGGCAAATTGTCTCGAGGGGCCATGGTTTTTGCTTGTAGGCCATAATCCTTTTAATGGACACATAACAACCAGGAATCTTCTGCAAATCTAAATACTTTTTCTTTTTAATTGTATCTCCTGGTTCTGCAGATGCATAGAGATAAATCCGACTAACACTTCTTTTATTTTTCAACCAGCCAATAATTTTAGGATAGTTAAGGTCAATATATCCATATTCCTCTACACTGTTTCGAACGTTTTCTACATCAAAGAAGGCAAAAAGTGGTTTAGTTCGTTTAGTGAGATCAGGCGCTTTCTTATTTGGCATCTTACTTTGTCCTTATTTTATCACGAACTAGCAAAAATTTAATTTGCCTTAAACTAAAAAAAGTTACTATCATTGTTCAATGATGGCAATTTTTCTGAATCAATTGAATAAAGTTTTAGTAGTAATGATTCCATTCATACTATCTCTTATTTTTTGGTTTCTTAGACAATATGATAAGAATAAACCTTTGTGATATAATTAAAGCCACGATAAAGAGTTAGAAGATAAGGGTAAAAGTGTTCGTAGGAGTCCCTCTTGGGCTCACCAGGCCCCGTCGTCTAGCGGTCTAGGACGTCAGGTTTTCATCCTGAAAACAGGGGTTCGATTCCCCTCGGGGTCACACATTCCAAAAAGCCCGAAATAAAGGGCTTTTTTAAATATTAATTGTTTCAAAGTCATGAGCTAGTTGAACAGGTCCTGAATAATATTTCATAGTCTCCTCAAGAAGAGATTTTTCTTTAACAATACTTTCCCGATAGATATGGGTTAACACTAACTGTTTTACTCCTGCTTGTTGAGCAAGTTTACCTGCATCTTGAGATGTAGAATGACCATGCCTATGAGCAAGCTCGACATTTTTATGGGTAAGAATTGCTTCGTGAATCAATGTATCAACACCTCGAGCATATTTTTCTAAATACTCATTTGGGGTAGTATCACCTGTAAAAAGAATGGATTTTTGGAGGCGAGAAAGTTTAATTAAACAGCTTAAATCTTGTTCTTTCAATTCTTGCCCTCCTTTGGCAGGGAAGGCAAGCAAACTGCAATCTCTTGTTATTCTAACTGGTTTTTCTAATCCTGTATCAATCCAGATTAATCTATCTCCCCAACGCTTAAGTGCGCCAGCCCCAGTAATTCTCAAAACTTCTTTTAAATCACTGATTATTCTTTTGTTAGAGTAAATCCCCATTTTTCCTGGCATTTCTTCTTTCTTTTCGGTCACAAGATAAAACAAAAAGGCGGGCAAACCTAAACAGTGGTCAAAATGAGTATGACTAATAAAAATGTGATTTACACAAGCAGGATTAATCTTGGCCTTGGCGAATTGGTTAATTATTTCGGTTCCGCCACCTACGTCCAAAATTAAATTGTTCTTCTCATTAAGAGGTAAAAAAATACAAGTTTTAAATCTTTCTTCGTTTGTACCACCACCAGTGCCTAAAAACGTTATCTCCATTGACTTTATATTAACATAACTACAAAAGAACTATGATGCTCATTTAAAAGCACAAACCGACTGATAAATAGTTAGAGGTTCAAATATCTCCTGAACCATTATTACATATTTCAAAGTGTTTAATTGAACTCCCCTTGGGGTCACACATTCTAAAAAAACCGAAATAGAGGACTTTTTTCAATTGATATTGATCCAATTAACTTACGAGGTTTCGAGGCTTACTTTTACGCAAGGCTACAAGATTACCAACCCAAATTTCATATAAATTATCTAGCGCTTCTTTAGTGTAGTAAGCAAACGCCTTTACCCCTATAGCGTTTTCTATTTTAGCTAAAGGTGTACGAGTCAAATCTTCGCCCTCATAGGCATAGGCACGGACTTTTCCAGACTTTAAGGCTTCTGCCATAGCGCTTTCATCAACTATCTCTCTATCAACTGTATTCACAATAATTACACAGTCTTTCATTTTAGATAACATTTTTTCATTAACCATTTCATCATTACTTTCCTCATGTGTGGTGTGCAGAGAAATTGTATCTGATCTTTTTAATAATTCATTTAAAGATTTCATCTGGACTCCCTTCATTTTCTTTGGACTTCGATTATAAGCAATGACTTTCATGCCTATTCCCTGGCCAAGTTCGGCCATTCTGCTACCAATATTACCCAGACCAATAATGCCAAGCGTTTTTCCTTTTAGTTCAAAACCCATTTCTAGCTTGTATTTTCCCCTTTGGGTTTTCCGATCGCTGGTAATAATTCCTTTAGCCAAACAAAGCAATAGGGCTAAGGCGTGTTCAGCAACAGACTCTCTTGAATAGCCTGGAACGTTACTAACCGTAATGCCCCGCTTACTACAATAATCTAAATCGATCCAGCCAAAAGAAGTTGTGGAAAGACAGACACCCTTAAGTTTGGGCAAAGACTCCATTATTTTGGTTAGCTTCTCTTTAGCCTTTTCAAAACCACCAAGGGGATCAGGGTCAACGCCAATGATTTCTGCACCCTTAGCAATTTTTAGGAGTTTTTTCATTGGAAGTTCTTGGTTTGTTTTGGTGTAAACAACTTTGCCGAGTGAGGCAATTTGTTTTTGCTGTTTTGGAGAAAAACCCGACTTAGGTTTGAAAATCACAATTTTCATTGACCATAGTATACCACAGAGTCCACAGGCTGAAATATCTCCTGAAGCCTCACTATATACTCCAAAGTGTTTGTTTCAACTCCCATCTGGGTCACACATTCTAAAAAGCCAGAGATAGAGAGCTTTTTCTGTGTAAAATTCCCAGAGATGGTTTGTGGAAAGGAAAAAGTGAGTTTAGGAGGAACAAAACGCTACCCAATAGGCATAGTTTTGTCCCTCCTTAATCTAGGACCTTCGTTCTGATGGCTCAATAGTGGCGAGTCTATTATGCCATCGTAGAGATAGCCAGATAGCTGAAACCGCTACAGATGTCCAAGGACTTGTTTGATTTCCCATCTGTCTATTAAGGTCCCCACAATGCAGGAAATAGCCATACCTATGGACAAGAAAGCCATAGATAGCCCTGCCTGCATCTCATGGAGCATGAAGAGAAAAACAAGTGCCGGGATGCCAGACGCCAAGGTGAAAATTACACCAATGACTAATCCCGACATTTTCCCTTCATATATCGCTCTGAAAACCCAAGGTAACCCAACTTCCAGGATGGCCGTGGAGAGCGGACGAGGATAGAGCATCTCGATAATATTAAAAAATCTATAGAGAAAGATGTTGGAATTGTATTGCCAGTGTATTCTGCTAACATGACAGGATTTTTTGCGATTCCAAGACTACTATTCCCAGAAATTGATGGACTTGGTTCTTTTATAACTGGCGAATCTCGCGCAACTACAGAAAATATTACAACCTATTTAAAATTAGTTCTGTCAAAAATCGACCCTCGTTACGCTAAATATGCTGTATTTATAACGCTTGTTTATCGACACGGACTACTACATCAGCACTTCCCTAAGAACTTTAAGTATAAGAAAAAAGATATTGGATGGATATTTAACATTTCCCATACAAATAATCCGCTAGATATACAAAGGAAGTTTCACTTGTATTTTGTGGACAGCACACTTCAATTAGATATGAATCTCTTTTGCCAAGACGTGCTTGATTCAATAGATAAGCTCTATGAAGTGTTGACAGAATCTTATAAAGAACAATTTGCTAAGGCGATTTCTCAACAATCTACTCCACTAAACAAGACAAGTATCCTTAACAGAAACAAGAAATATATTAAAGCTTCGGATTTTGATTTCTTTAAAGAATTAAAATAGACGTTAGTTATAAGGATTAAAACATTCTAGACCGATTTGTCAGTAAAACCAAGTAGTCCTTTCGGATTAGGCATAGATGGGAATAAAACAAGGCTCTTTCTTGCCTAACCAATAGGTTCGAATAGTGTCCACACTCGCCAGCCCAAAATTTTAGCCTTGAAAATTACCACCGAAGTAGGACGGTTCGAAGCTTTTAAACCTCACAAAATCTTTAAAAAATTCTTCAACTTGAGTAAAATATGAGAAATGGATGATAAAGAGATAAAAACAAATGCTATTCTAGAACAAGCTAGACTTATCCGAAGTGATAGTGTCCGGCAAGTTGCTGAGAGGCCCCAAAGACTACTACAGGAAAATTTAACTAGGGCTGTAGATGTTCTTCGTGAAGCTTATATTCAACGAGGTCAAGGTCAGACTGAGGAAGACTTTCAGAAAAAAGCACGAGAATTCCGTGATTACTACGACTCTGCTTTATTTGATGACATTGTTCATAAAACCAGACAGCCATTGGGGGAAGAGGTAGTTCCTGATAGTCCAATCTGCCTTGCCTCAATTCAGGGTAAGCCTGTAGAGGAACTTAAACAACAGTCTGGTCAGTTAGATTTAGAAATTGGAAATCTAAATTATGTTTTTGCAAACTGTTCCGCTTTACCTTCGCGAAGTTTTGCCTTGTTAGATAGTGTTGAAAAAAACTGCGCAGTATATCAAATAGCTTCGAATGATGGTCATGCTGTTCCTCTGGATATTGCAGATGTTCCTTTAATTAGCCCAGACATGTTGAATGAATATGGTGAGCCGATTGAAGGAGATTTTAGCGATATTGACACAGTCAAACTATATTATTATGCAAGAAACATCTTTACAATTGACGGTTTCAAAGAGTATTTTGCTTCATATTGTACTGTCTTTTTCGATAGTCCCCAAAATGGCATAGACTTTTTTAGAAAATATTATTCTTCCATTTATCAACTAAAAACACTCTGGGTGGATGAAGAAGTAATGAAGCGTTGGATTTCTTCTGATACGGATTTTGAAGTAATGAAGAGAATGAGAGATTTAATGCGAAACAGAAATCTGATACCTCCATTTTGTCCAGAGTTCCAATATAAAAACGAAGTAGCCGCGAAAATTAAGCAATAATAATTAAGAATTAAAATTAGGAACAAAAACAGGTTCTCTTGTTGTGATAAAATAGGTTCGAATAGTGTCCACACTCGCCAGCCAAATTGGGTAGGCTTGCAACCCTACCCTCATAATTCAGAAAAAAATATGCAAAAAATTATTGATTCAGTTTATAAAGCATTAGATAACCAAAACTGGTACGTTGCTTTGTTTGTCTCTTTGACCCTTCCAGACATCTGTGCTGCACTTGAACACGAAAAAACTTCAGGTGAAAAATATTCTGATTGGGTTGAAAAAAATTTACCCCAATATAATGGTTTTCTGTCGGGCAAGGATTGCTATGCTTTGAGGTGTGCACTTCTACATCAAGGGAAGGATGATATTTCCGACCAAAAAAAACAGGAGGTTCTAGAGCATTTTGTATTTTTGACTAAAGGTGCACACCGTAATCTTATTAAGGACTGCATTTTTAACGGTGAGAAAAAATCATTTTTGCAGCTGAATGTTCAAGTTTTTTGCAAGGACGTGTGCAAAGCTGTAGAAGTTTGGCTAGACTCTATGTCAGCTAACTTAGCAGTTCAAGGTAGATTGAAAAATACAATAGAAATACACGAACCAGGGTATATCTATAAAGGTGCTATTAGATTTGGGTAGAAAAGCAATTCTAATCTAAAATAAAAGTAACTTATGGAACCAAGCGGGTCCAGACCAGTCTGTTCAGCAAAATCGGGTAGATTAATTATTATTTACTAATAAATGGCAGATCAAGGAATAATAATTGACAAAATAAAATGGGTTATCGGAAAGGTTTCGCGAAACCCCGTGCCGTTGTGCCCAAAAGATTTTCTTCAACTCGAACCCTATTATGAAGAAGGAGAAATATATACACACAAACTCAAGTGCGAGGAGTGTAAAAAAATTTACTCTCTTCCAAGGGAATATCATGATGAGAAAAAATATGTAAAGAGAAAATTAAACTCCAGAATTTATAAAAATATGAAATTTATCAATCTCGACGATGAAGCTTTGCCAATAGCAGAGGAAAAAATATCCTCAAAAGACAATAAATATTTTGTTACCTCTTTACTGACTAAATCAAAAGTAGGTTTACGACTCGTCGTATATGCCGGAGAAAAAGGGAAAAGAAAAAAACACAAATATTCGTTGAGCCAGGCATAAAGAGACTAGCTTTTGATCAAAGAGATTTGCACCCTACGAATGTTTTTACCAAGCTAGAAGCAACCTTTTCTGATGGTACGAAAGCTAGCCAGAAAAAGAAGAAATAGCTACGGGATAAAACGGGTCCAGACCGAGGAGCTCAGCTTATAAACTTAACCTATGAAAAATAAAGCATTTCATATTCACTTCGTTTGTACGGGAAATATATTCCGAAGTAGGCTTGCCGAAGCATATTTGCGTTCTAAAAAAAATCCCTAGTATCTTTGTATCCTCCAGTGGTACACAAGCATCGGCCCAACATAAGGGACCGATAACATGGTACGCCCAACGATTGACAAACAGAAATAAATTAATTCCCTATATGAGTAATGAATGGAAAGAAACAAGCAATAACCAACTTTTAAAAGCTGACCTTGTTGTTTTTATTGGTAAAAAGAATTATGAGTATTGCCGAAGCAAACTTTCCACCCCTAAGAAGTATAAAATCTGGGATTTACCTGACTTTGATGACGCTAATCTTAATGGGAAGCCCTTAGACATAAAAAGGGAGATAGAATACCTAAAACTCTCAGAAAATATTTTTATTCTGATAAAAAGGAAAGTAGATAAATTAATAACTAATATTACTGACTAAATAGGTTCGAATAGCGTCTATACTCGCCAGCTACGTTCCTGCTTTTAACATTGTAGGCCCTGGCTGCTGCCTTAGTAGCATTGCCAGTCTTCAGATAATTCGCAATAAACAGTCTTTGCTTAAAGGTCAACTTCACAGGCTAATTATACTAATTTATGATAGAATTAACTTATGGACGACACACAACCAAAACCAAAAGGCGAAAAAGTATTTCCAGAAAAGCCCCCTGAGGCATCAATTTCTATTCCGCCAAAAGGGAAAACAGACATAAATAGCACTTCTATTCCGAGTAGTGGAACGGTAACACCATCTAAAGAAATTATTAGCGAAATGGAAAAAGCGGTAGAAGACGAAATAATTCCTTTACCCCAAGAGCCCAAGCATCCTGACCAAGAACAAAATGAATGAAAAGCCATCTCAACCAAAACTTCCAGATCAGTTCGTCATTTTAGATACAAACATCCTCCAATACACCGGAAGAATGCCAACCGCTACTAGTTTTATTGCATATATTACTGAATTGATGAGGAGAGGCTTTGGGATGGCAATTTCAGATGTTTCTGTTCATGAAATACTTAGGAATACCACCAAAAAACAAGAAAACGAGATATTTAAATTCCTTAAAAATTTCAACAGATATTTCATTAGCGAACAAGTTTTGATTGGATCAGCTCAACTATACACTTTGTTCAGAAATGATAAAATGCTTAAGAGTAATATTGATATGGGAGATATAATTATTGCCACAACATCAATATTAACGAATTCTTTAATATTAACAAGGAATAGAAGAGACTTCCCTTGGCCTTTTTTCAGTGAGGCAGAGGTTAGAACTATTTACTTTGTAAAGTCTCCTGGTCATACGGGAGCTTATACAATAGCCCTATTAAGACCCGAATTAAATACTATCCTAAGTAGGTTTAACACGAAAAAGTAGTGGTTTTTATTGTTAACCTAAAAAGAAGGCTTCGGCTCCAGAACTCACTTGAAACACCTCCCTCAACCTCACTACATACTCCAAGGTGTTTAATTGAACTCCCCTCGGGGTCACACTATCAAAATATTCCGAAATAAAGGGCTTTTTAGTAGTTTCCTTTCCCTGAAATCACGTGTCTTATACCGCCTCTTGGGTTTTCTACGTCACCTTTATATCTTGGAATAATATGCACATGAAGATGGTGAATAGTTCTCCCCGCTTCTTCTCCTTCATTTATTCCAATATTAAAAGCATCAGGACTGTATTTATCTTGAATAATATCTTTTACTTTTTTAAGTAAATCAAACAATTGAACTAACTCATTATCTGTTAGTTCGAAAAGTGATTCAACGTGTCTTTTGGGAACAATTTCTGCATGCCCATCTGAGACGGGGAAGTTATCCCATCTTCCATAGAACAAATCATTTTCACTTATTATGGTATGTTTTTCTGGGTTATTCCTATCGCAGAACAAGCAGGTTTCTTTAGACACAGTAATATTTTACACTAGCACTTCAACAAACAGAATAAAAAGCAGCAACATCATTTGAACGAGACTGAAAAATTTTCTTGAATCTCATAACATACTCCAAAGTGTTTAATTGAACTCCCCTCGGGGTCACCAAACAAATAAAAGCCCGAAATAGAGGGCTTTTTGTTTATAGAACTTATAAAACGACTTAGAACAACTTTGAAGTTACTTATACATGCTTTTCATTTAGTTTTTCCCAATTCCATTTTCTTCCTTTATTTTTCTTAATCTTCTTAATAATTACCTCTTCAATATCTATCCCCAATGTTCCTGCTAAATGAAGAATTCTCTGAATTGCATCGCCCATTTCTTCTTTAAAACCGTTCCTGCCTTCAATTTTTTTGTTCCTATATGCTTCGTAGGCTTCGGAAATTTCACTGTGAATCAAAGCAATTTTTTCAGGGACATTTATTTCCTCAGGTTTTGTTCCGAACCCTTTTTCTTTAGCTTGATGCATTATCAATTTAGTCAAATCTTTTAAAGTATGGCTAGTTTTCTTCATTGGTTTATTATAACAAACAACCTTTAGCCTTTATTTTATCATACCGAAAACTGTAATCGTAATCAGTTTGAAACACCTCTCTTAGCTTCACCACATACTCCAAAGTGTTTAATTGAACTCCCCTTAGGGTCACACATTCTAAAAAGCCCGAAATAGAGGGCTTATTTAATGTGATACAATAGACATATGAAAGTAAAGGTTGAAACTTCTAAGGCTGCCTCTCCAGGAACAGGTCCATTTTCTCAAGCTGTTATTGATGGGAATTTAGTTTTTACTTCAGGACAAATTTACCTTACCCCTGAGGGAAAGCTGCTTGAAGGTACCCTAGAGGAACAAGTGCGTCAAATAATGAAAAACCTTCAAGCCGTTCTTGAAGAAGCAGATGTTTCCTTTTCGAATGTCGTCAAGTCAACAGTTTATGTTACTGACATGTCAGTTTATGGGAAGATAAACGAGATATATGGGAGCTATTTCTCCACTCCCTATCCTGCAAGAGAAGTGGTTTGCGTAAAAGAACTTCCGCTTGGAGCTAAAGTCGAAATAAGCATGATTGCTATTAAATAGCTCCTGTCTGTCCTAGGGAGGCTTTAGTCAAAAGGTGGAAAACTCTTCAAGGAAAGCGACGAGCACAACAAAGAAAAGACCGTATTCCAAACTCTTTTATTCTTATTTACTTTGGATGCAACAAACTCGCCCGCGCAGCGAGGTTAATTTACTTTAATCCTTTGCCTTTTAAGGTTTGATTGAGGGACTTTTTTAGTTCTCTGTCCTGTCTCTATCCTTTTTGCTTCATATAGCAGTCTCGACAATAAACAGGTCTATCTCCAGATGGTTTAAAAGGAACTTCTGTTTGCTTACCACAAGTAGCACAAGTTACGCTGTAAAGCTGGCGACCAGATTGGTCTGTTCCAGCTGGTGTAGCTCCTTTGTCTGCCGGGGCAGCAGGACTACTGGCAGGCTCTTCAGTTACTTCTGGTTCTTCATCTTTTACTTCTTCGTCTTTTTTTAGTTCTTTTACTGGTTTAACGTCATCGACTGGTTTGTCATTATCAGCCATTAATCTTCACCTCCTTTCCTAAATAATCCTTTTAAGTGTAACAAATATTCTTTATTTTTAAAACACTTTAAAAAAATCTAAAACTTTTTTTTCTTTGTTAATTACTGTTTCTGGTCCATGGCCTGAATAAACAATTGTTTTACTCGGGAGTTTTAAGAGTTTTTTAATTGATTTGAACAAATCTTCTCTCGAGGCATAGGAGAAATCATAGCGGCCAATACCTTGTTTGAAAAGAGTGTCGCCTGAAAAAAGCACGCCCTCTTCCCTACTGTAAAATGATACCCCGCCAGGGGAGTGACCTGGGGTTTCAATCACTTCTAATTTTTCTTTGCCAAATTTAATCTCATCACCTTCTCTAATAAACTTGTCAACTTCTGGTGGCGGATCAACCTCATTCATCTCGAACCAATACATGGCTGATGATTTCATATTTTTTAAAAGAAACAAATCTTTTTGGTGCATAAAAAAAGGAATTTTAAAAGCTAATTTAAGTTCAGTAATCGCCAAGACATGGTCAACATGACCATGGGTATTGGCTATCAGAATTGGGTTAAGTTGAAAATCTCGAATTTTTTGAATAATGTAGTCGCCGTCATCAGCCGGGTCAATGATAATCGCTTTATTACTTTCTTCGTCCCAAATAAGATAACAGTTAGTTTGGAGTTGACCAACAACTAAACACTCAATTCTCATAAAAAATAGGGTAGGAAGATAATTAAACCAATAACAACTGAAGCCATGGCTAAGATTAAAACCGCTCCGGCCGAAGCATCCCTCATAAATTTAGTTCTCTGGTAATCAAGATGATTTTCTTCTTTTAAGAGATCGCAAATACCCTCTAGAGATGAATTAAAAACCTCTGCGGCTAGAACGGCAGCAATAATCAGAACGATAATCAGCCATTCGGTTTTGCTAATTCCTAAAAACAAGCCTAGGAGAACAACTAAAAAGGTAGCTAAAAGGTGAAACTTAATATTTCTTTCTTTTCTAATGACACTAAGAATGCCATTGAAGGCAAAAGGAAAGGCTTTGAAAAAATCCTTGGTTGTTTTCTCCATTAATAGTATTGTAGCAGATTTTAAAAGACTAGGGAGAAGTTAGCTCTTCTTCAATATCAGTCAATTCTTTGTCTAAATCACTTAAGTCAGTTTTACTTAAATCTGCCTCTATCTCGGAAATCTCATCTGACGTCCCCTGCTTTTCTAAAGAAGCGGTTTCACTTTCGGTTGCCGGTGAAGGAGTAGGACTAACTTGAGGTGTTTTCTTGAAAAAATCTAAATTAAAAATATCTAAGTTCTGATTAGTAAAGAGGTAACCAACCATTAGGAGAATAAAAAGAAGAATAAAAGTTAAGGGAATAAACCAAAATCTTTTGATTAAGCCTGGCTTTTCCTGGACCTCCACTGGCTCTGGTGGTACTGTTGGTTCTTGAACTGGTTGAGTGATTTCTTCTGGTTCCATTTTATTCTCCTTGGCCAACCCGCAGGCCTCTCATATCGCCAATAACCTGAACTAAAATACGGTGGACTTCGATTAACTCATCCTTAATCCCCTTAAGCAAATCTCTTACTTCTTGAAACATTTCTTGAGGATTACCACCATTAAGAATGTCTTCAACGCTTGTTTTGGCTTCTGATAAAGCAGCACTGGCTTCAGCTAGTTTATCTTTAGCCTTATCCAGACTTTCCCTTATCTCGACTGTCTCAATTTCTTCGTCATTCTCTTCTATCTTGGCTAACCTTGATTCCATTCGGGCAATCAGCCTTTCCAAACGGTTAATAGCAGTTTGAAATCTCTGGGTTAAACGACCAAAAAAGGTTCTCACTCTTTCTCTTTTCTGCTCAGCTAACCGAGCTGCCATGGTTGCCCGACGCTCCTCAATCCGTTCCCTAATCGTTTCTCTTTTCTCAATAACATTCCTTCTTAACTCACCCAAAGACGGATTGTTTTCTATCTCTTGATTCCCTACTTCTTCCTGGGTTTCTTGTTGAACTTGAGCAGGAGCGCAAGTAGTACATTCAGCCAGAACCCGGGGGCTTAAAAAGAAAAACAAAAGGAAAGCAATTAAAAGGAAACCAATTTTCTTCATTACTCTATTTATATTTATAAAAGGAAAAACTATTCCTTGTCAAGCTCTATTCTTTCTTCTCTAAAAAATACCAAAAAAATCCTGAGTAAGAAGTAATAAGACAATGACAACAATCGCCAAGATAATTAATTTAAGAATTTTAACAGGAATAAAGACAATCTTCAGCGCCTTTAAAGCAACCAGAAGAATGATAACTAGAATAACGACTTTGATTAAAATAGGCAGCATCTTGATTCATTATAACAGAAATAAAAAAACAAAAGACAGAAAGTCTTATTTTTTTGAAGTTCGGAGTGATTTTTGATCAAGGAGAAAGGCGCCTAAACCAGCACTGATAAAGCCAAAAGCAATTATTGGACTAACAATAGGAATTAATCTCAGAAAATAGTAAATCAATAAACCAATTAAGAGCGCCCAAACTTGACTTTTCTTTGAATTAAAGCGAAAAAGAACTTCTCTACCCAAACAAAGAGCCGTAAAAATCTTGCTGAAATAAATTAAAAAGAGAAAAACCGGAATAAATATAAGAATTAAGGGAATACCAATCAAACTTATGGCTAGGAGAATGACTGAAGGAACAAACAAAATTAAGGCTAAAAAACCAGCACCAAGGCTTGGCCAAGGCCGATTTTTAAGAATTTTAGTAATCGCCTCAATCCTTTTAGGAAACAAATAAAGAAAGACTAGACCAAAAAGAAAAGCAATAATGAAAGCCGATAACTTAATATAAAAACCCAACCAAAAAAGATTAAAAATCTTCCAACCTTTGAATGTCCAGGACTTAAAACTCTCTGGCTTTCTTGTTTCAGAAGGTTTGAAAGTTGTTTTGCCAATAATCAAGGCCCTCTCATCAATGTCGGCTTTTTGAGGACTTTCATATTCTAAATCCCCTAAAATTTGAGCTTCAGAACTCAAAACCAGTTTTTCTATTGATCCTTTGAGATTACCGTTAATCTGACTGGTAACCGTCGCTTGTCCAGCGAAAAGATTGACATCTTTTCCGATTGGTCCTCGAATATCAAAAGCACCACCAAAACCTAGTAAGCTTCCGCCGATTCTGGCTCCTTCAGCAATATTAATATTGCCACCACCAACAGTTAAATTTTTACCAATCTCGCCATTAACAAAAAGTGTTCCACCACCGACCCTGACATCATCACTAACCCTGCCTAAGAGATTTATTGTCCCGGCACCAGCTAAAAGATCACCATTAATAATGCCGTCAACAACAAGAATACCTCCAGCCGCAAAAACATCACCATTAACAACACCAGAAATAGTGACAGTGCTACCGGCAGCAAAAAAATCGTGATCAATTACCTCCCCTTTTTTAACCACGATATTACTGAATTCTTGAGTCTCTTGAGCCAAAACAGGATTAGCAAAAAAGAAAAAAGTAGAGATAATTATAAAAAAGGCAATAAGAAATTTTAGTTTTTTCACAAGATTAATCATAACAATTCTAACTAACTTTGCAACCAGTTTTAAAATTTATTTCTTTTTAAGAGTTTGTTTGTTAGTTTTTCTTGCTGTTTTTCGAACTTTCTTCTGTTCAGCGCCAGTTTTCTTTTCTTTTCTCTCTTTCACCTTAACGGCTTTTTTCCCGATCCTGTCTCTTAAGTAGTAAAGCTTGGCTCGTCTGACTTTGCCTCTTCGCTTAATTTCAATCTTCTCAATCCAAGGAGAGTTAACTGGCCAAATTCTTTCCACACCGATATTGGCGGCGGCTATCTTTCTGACCGTAAAAGTTTTGTTATCTCCCTGCCCTTTGATGCGAATGACAATCCCTTCAAACGGCTGGGTTCGCATCTTTTTTTCTTCTTGAATTTTCTGATAGACAACAATCGTATCACCAACATTTAAAGTTGTCTTATCAATTTTAATTTGATTGGCCATATAGCGAATTCTAACAGAAATAGAGACAAAAAGGAAGAAACAAAAAGCCCCAGTAAGAGTCTCGTCATCGAGAATTACTGGGGCTAAACACATGATTGTGAATAGATAACATCTGGACCATCTCCTCAACAGTGAGGGCTGGCAATTCTTGAGGCCAAAGCCTTAAAGAAAGGTCAGTGATATCAGGTACTGTTACCTCGCTTCTAATAAGAATCTCTGGTTTTGACATCACCTGACGAGTCGAACCATCAATGAGAATTGATCCCTCTTTCATGACCATAATGCGATCAGCGTACTGAACTGCTAATTCAACATCGTGGGTGATGAGGATGATCGTCATCCCATTCGCTCGTAGATCCTCCAAAATCCTCATTAATCTAACAGCTTCCATCTCGTCAAGACTGTTAGTCGGCTCATCTAAGATGAGCACCTTAGGTTTCATGGTCAGGATTGAGCCTATGGCCAACTGCCGCGACTGGGCCGGACTAAGATCCATCAGATTCTCTTTCAGAGGAAGACTGAAGATTTGAGCTACGTCATCAACAGATTCCTTAATCTCCTCTTTCCTCCATCCAAGTTGATGTGGTCCGAAAGCTAGTTCGTCTAAAACAGTCAATGTGAGCATCTGGCTCATTGGCTCCTGGAAAACGTAACCAATCTCTCCCCGCATCTTCGAATTCACTTGTTCACCGTTGATTAGGATCTGGCCAATTTCGGGCTTGTATGCTTGAGCTAGAATCAACCCCAATGTGGTTTTACCCGAACCATTTGCGCCGAGAATGGCTGTTAATTCGCCACCTCGAAACTCTGTGCTCAAACCCCGAATGGCCGGTTCGAGACTAGCCTCGTACGAGAAGGTTATGTCTTTTGCTTCTAGAACCACTCTGTTTTTCGGAGAGTTACCCGCTTCTTTACGGAAACAGATTTCTGATTTTCCTCCTTTCAACATCTCAACTGCCTCTTCCATACTCCCGAATGACTCTCCTAGGACATCCCCAAGTTTTTGTAATTGGGGAATTCTCACATGTGCCCTTTCTAGCAATTCAGATCCTGCTTTAGAAACGATCTGGTTGACTCGACCACCTTCAAGGAAAACATACTTGTTTATCGGTAAGACGGTGATCGATGGATCTGTCAGAATAATCGTTTCAATTGTTTCCCTAAGAGCTAGAAGAGTTGTTGCTACCTCTCGTCTTGCTCTGGGATCAAGTTGAGCCGAAACGTCATCAAGCACCAAGATTGGTGGTTGGGCAATGATAGCGGATGCTAAAGCAACCCGTTGCATCTCGCCACCTGATAAACTCAACGTCAAGCGATTCAAGAAAACTGAATCCAAGCCAACTCTCTCAAGCGCTTCAATCATTACCCGACCATATTCTTCTTTTGGAATTGATGTTGGTCGTAGGCTAAGGAGAAGCTCATCCTCCACAGTCAAACCGACCAATCCTTGGATTGCCGAAGGAAAGACAATCCGACTCAGGTTAGACAAAAGCGATGGATCTGCCCGCTTAGTATCGTAGCCAAAGATTTTCACTTCTCCGGCCATTCGACCGATACTCATTGGAATCAGACCACAGCAAAGAAGTGAGGCCGTTGATCTACCTGATCCTGTTTCTCCCATGAGGGCACAAGTCTCGCCTGACCGAATGGTCAGGTTTATCCCTCTTAGGGCTAGAAGCTTCTCTCCCTCTATATCGCTAAGATCATAGGTCACTGAAACCTGCTCCATAGAAACTGCCGGATCTTGTTTTTCGATTTTCCCTTTAGCGGAAACCGCCCTCACACTACCACGGCTGTCGATTGCCAGCGCCTGACCACTGATATGATTGATAATTCTGTAGAACATCGGAATCATCAATTGCCTGAAAGCCATTATTTTTTTGATTGGCGAACCCTCAAATTGGACACCCCTGATAAGCATCGCTTTCATGGTCTGCTTGATCTCATACCAAGTGACCTCGACGTACCTAAGCAAGACCATTAGATAGAGTTCAGCTACTAAGGGAATCCTCCAATTACGAATCCGCAGGCCACGAACGGCAGGAAGAAACTCATACATTGGGGTAGCCACTGCAAAGGCGACCGCACTTAGAATCATCGCCACAATTCGACAACCCAACAAAAGGCCTTTTTCGAGACTCTCAGGTGACAGACGAAAGGCGAAAAAAGAAAAGAGAATCTTGCCTTCTTTAGCAAAAAGGGCATTACCTGCCACCGTAAGGATGAAAACGTTGACAAGGGTGATGATCGATGACTTAGGGCACTTTCTTCCTGCAGCGAGAAGAACGATTCCAAGAAGCAGGAAAAAGATTACCCCTGGCCACGAATGGACGATTGTTGCTGCCAGGCTGACTACAACGAAAAAGACCAGCCGAGCCGTAGGATTCAACCTGCCTAAACCATGTTTCCTAATCATCTTCATTTCCTTTTCGATTTGATTGATGGAGGCTGAACAATCCCGAGACTATCCAGCCTCCATGCTGTACCTTCGACTACCGAAGCGGCCGCCAGAGCATTCCCTTTCGCTCCAAAACATCCGCAAAGCTCCAGATCAAAGGAATGCCTAAGCTGCCAGCTACTATATCGCCGAGAGCCCAGCCGGGGAAAACGACAACCCAAGCACTGGCTCCCATTCCTCCAACTGTCTGCCAGGCGAAAGCGCCCAAGGCAGCACTCGCTATGCTGGAGACAATCACGGCGATGAGGGCCAGGACGATATAGCCATCAACTCGAAGGCCACCAAGCTGCTTGATAACCCACCACCACGGTAGAGTAAGCAAGAAGATGAGGGGATAGCCCCACGCCTTCAGGCCCATTGCGTCCAGGTATGGCCCCAGCTTGAAACCCACCACCACCGCGAAGACGATGGTGAGAGCGAAAACGATACCTGTGACAGCCACCCTTGACCAGTTGACTTCAGCCGTTGGTCTCCTCTCTCCTCCGACTACTTTGATAGCAAGGCCATTGGAATAGCCCTCCCATATATGAACCTTGTACTTGTAGCCGAACCAGAGAATGTAGAAGAGAAAGGTGTTCCCTAGGAAAGCCGGTATCGGGTTCTGGCCTATGTTGATGGCCAGTGGTGACCCAGCGAACATGCCACCCAAGAACGTCCCGACTGCCGCGGCCAACATGCCCCAGGGGCCGAAGAAAACGACCCCCGAGACCATCATGATCTGGGGCAACCAGAAGTAACCTGCCCCAAATGCACCTGGAATGCTCAGAAACGAACTGCTGAGTATTGCCAGGGGGATGATGATCGCCCCCCAAACAGCAGAGGCAACCATCAATCGAGTCTGCGATCTTGGTCTCGTATACACTTCAGCGCTTACCGCCATCATCCTCTCCTTTCATCTTTACCGAAGATCACTCCTTTTCACCTTGCTAAAAGGTGAACCCTTGTTTCCTTTTACGGCTAACAAGGGAAGCCAAACAGACCTTATGCTTCACCTCCTTTCTCTTGCATTGACTTCAACTCTTGAAGTGGCGGAATCGTCTGAAAGAGTTCAGGATTAAGTCTTTCCCAAATGACACCGCAGGTAGGTTTTTGAGGAGAAGAAACGCGAATTGTCTCCTTATTGGTCACGATGATGTCACAGACAGTATCATAGGGAGAACTGTTGATTGGCATATCTACCACTTGGCAGCTATGAACAAAGGCAACCACTGGTGTCTCAAGGTTCGCCGCACCAATAGCGTAGAACATAGCCCATTCCAAATCAAAGAAGCCATGTCCCTTCCCGAGACGTACACCCTCTCGATTAACAACACTAGCGCCGCTCACCATGAGGTCGACCGGACCTAGATCCTGGATCTCCTTCAAGGAGACATGCTGCCCTACCCCCTCCATTGCATCGAGAAGGGCTGCATATTCTTCTTTACCCGATGGTATTGTCTTTGGATCCAGATAGACAAAGCCCCGCTTTATCGAGTAAGTTGGAACGATAAGAGCCTTTCCCTCACTAAGAGCTATTGCTCTTAGTCTCTCAAGGCAGTTGTCTGGAGCAATAAAGATAAACTTTGCCTCCAGATACGAATGTTCAGATAGCAATCTTCCCAGAGCTCGTTCACTTCCTTGAAAATCGGGGATAAATTCCCCGAAGTTGAAATGGAATCTCGAGTCTGGGACAGCTACCTTCCGCAATGCCTCCCACACATCCCGTCTAATATCGTCGTATGACATCCTCACTCTCCTTTCTCAAGATTTAGTGATGACAAAATCTATTCACAATATGTTAAGGTGCAGGTTTCTCCACACCATCTTTTTCGAGCACTAAAAAAAGCACCGCTTATCTTGGTGCTTTCTGATGTAGGGAAAACTTGAAACTAAAATAGGATTGTTTCTCTAAGTAAAATAAAAAAACTAAAGCCGCTTTATTCATCTGTCCTTTCTTCACCCGGCTAAGGTGAATATTGTTCTGACGAATTCAGAGTATCAATCTGTGAAAATCGTGTCAAGTACCAAAAAGGGGCAGACTGCCAAGATGAAAAAAGGGGATTTCTATTTCTTCTTCTTTTTCGCCTTGTTTAAGAACTGCTACTGCAGCGACCACTTCGGCTTCAGCCATTCTCATTAAATCTCTAACCACTCTGATTGTTCTACCCGTGGAAACAACGTCATCAACAATAATCACTTTCTTACCTTTTAAAAGCTCAGCATCCGGACCATTAAGAACAAGATTAGGTTTAAATTTATTAGTGATTGGTTTAGTCATATAGCCCATGATATTTTTTCTAAGAATAATATAGCGGGGTTTTTTAAGTTTTTGAGAAAGAACTTGGAGTAAAGGAACAACTTTAACCTCAGGTCCGACTAAATAATCAAAATCAAATTTTTTAACTTCTTTAGACAAATCCTTTGCCACCGCCTCAACCAATTCACCATCACCTAAAAGATTAAAGGAAGCAATCTTTAATTTTGGTCCGAGGGAAACAATTGGTAGTTTTCTGGTCAAACCACAAATCTTAAGGGTATAGTAGTTCATTGAAACATTCTAACACAAAGAAGCTATGTCTGTCCTAGAATTATTTCCTGATTGGGACCAATTTCTTGGATTCTAATGACACCTAAAGTAGGAATCTTAAATCTTTCCTCAATTCTTCTTAAACCTCCCTGAAAGTCTTTACTCATCAAAACAGCTAAGCCCACTACTTCCGCTTCAGTTTGCTGATTTAAAGTTTGAATCACCTCACTGGCCGTTTGACCATAAGCACAAACATTATCAACTAGCAAAATCCTATCGTCTGTTTCAACCAGAGAAAATCTGATTGAGGAAACAACATTAAGAGCCAAAGTCCTTCTTTCTGCCGAAAGATTATCTAGCCAAGCCCGCGGTTTTTCCGTTTCTTTACAAGCAGGAACTAATCTTACACCAGGCATTGTAAGAGCTACGGCCGTGGCAAAAGGAAGACCTAAATTAGGAATGCCTAAAACCTTATTAACTCCCATTCCCTTAAACCTCAAATCAACCACTTGGGCAGCCGCTTCTAAAATTCTAGGATCTATCTTTCGATCTAAAGAGGGAGCAATAATCAAATTTTGGTCAGCCACCCAAGCTTCTTGAAGAAAAGTCTCTTTTAGACTATTAATGATTGCTTCTGCTTCTGGCGTCTGCCAATTAGGTTTCTCTGATATCATTATTTTTTACCTGCTCCTTTAAAGAAGTTTTAACAAGCTCAACAAAAAGAGGGTGAGGTTTGAGCAGGCTTGATTGATATTCGGGATGAAATTGGGTGCCAATGAAAAAAGGATGGTCAGGGATTTCGATAGCCTCAACTAATTTGCCGTCTGGTGAAACCCCGGAAATCCTCATACCCGCCTTTTCATATCTATCTCTATATTTGTTATTAAATTCATAGCGATGACGGTGTCTTTCAGAGATAATCCCTGAATTGCCATAGATTTTGGCTAGTCTCGTACCGGCCAAAACTCGACACTTCCAACCGCCTAATCTAATTGTTCCTCCATACTGTCTTTTGGCTAAATATTCTTTTTGGTCCGGCATAATATGAATGACCGGATAGGGGGTTTTGGGATCGGCCTCCATGGTATTGGCTTTTTTTAGATTAACAACGTTTCGGCCAAACTCAATCACCGCCATTTGCATCCCAAAACAAAGACCAAGATAGGGGGTTTTCTTTTCCCGAGCATATTGAATCGCCTTGATTTTGCCTTCGACTCCCCGACTGCCCCACCCTTGGGGGACAATCACTCCGTCCACTAAACTCATCTTATTCTCTAGATAACTTTTACCTAATTTTTCTATTTTTTCACTGTTAATCCAAATTATCTCTGGTTTAACATCACTAGCCCAGGCAGCGTGCTTAATCGCTTCAACCACGCTGACATAAGCATCGTCCAATTCAAAAGCACCGACTTGTTGATACTTGCTTACCATCCCAATTCTCACCTTTCTTTTATTATTCCTACTTATCTTTTTTATCTTCTTAACTATTTGCCGCCATTCTTTTAAATCTTTATTCTTTCTGGGTTTCATCTTGAATTTCCTAAGAATTTTTTCAGCGACTTTTTGTCTATCCAAGATTAGAGGTACTTCATAAATTGACTCTACATCTGGATTGGAAATAATATTCTCAACCGGAATGTTGCAGAACAAAGCCAGTCGTTCTTTTCGCCACTTATCCAAATCCTTACCAGCGCGACCAACTAAAAGATCTGGCTGGATACCAGTTTCGTTTAAAGTTCGGACTGAATTTTGGACTGGTTTGGATTTCATCTCGCCAATACTCGGTGGTGTGGGAAGATAACCGACATGAACATGGATAACTTCTTCCCCATCTCTAACTTTCATGATTCTATTAGCTTCAATAAACAGAATATTCTGGTATTCACCTACCGTGCCGCCAATTTCAATCAAAACAAAATCAGCCTTCATTTTCTTACCGGCTTCTTTAAAACGCCTGATCATTTCTTCAGGGATATGGGGAACGACTTCTACATCTTCACCCTCATACTCAAAAGCTCGTTCTTTCCGAATTACTTCCTGATAGACTTGGCCAGTGGTTACATAATTGGCCCGAGAAAGAGTTTCACCGAGAAAACGCTCATAATTACCCAGATCTTGGTCGCATTCAATTCCATCATTACAAACAAAAACCTCGCCATGTTCTTGAGGCCGAATCGTGCCAGCGTCAATATTGACATAGGCATCACACTTAATCGGCGCCACTCTAAAACCACGCGATTTAAGCAGAAGAGCGATTGAAGAGGTGGTAATCCCTTTACCTAAACCAGAGATAACGCCACCTGAAACAAAAATAAATTTCATCTTTTAATTTGAAAAAATAATTTCCTGCTCTTTTAAAATAGAATAAATTCGCCGCAATTAAGACACTTCAATGAACTCCGTTTTCTTCCTTTTTATCTTCGCAACAATTATCTAATTCTTTTCCACTCACCCTATTGTTCTGTAAAGTTCTCTGACAACAAAAAACCAGAGGTGCCTCTGGGTTTTCAGCTTAACAACTGTGAAAAATTTTGTCAAGTCTTAAAACTTTTAATCTTGGCTAACAATTTCTTTAACCTTCTCCTTAACTTTTTCAGTATAATCAACACCATAAGGCAAAATCATTCTTCGACTTCTACCTAGGTTGTCAACAAAGTAAAGAGCGATCTTGCTCTTGCCTTGGTTCTGTTTAAAAACTTTGTTTAACTCAACTAATTTCCTAGAGGAAATTCTGTTGGGGATTTCAATCTCAAAATCAAAAGGTTTTTCTTCGTCCTTTTCTTGACTTTCTTCTTCCAATAAAGAAGCTGATTCGACAATAAGGCTCTGACTGCCTTCACGAAGATCGGTCCTACCTCGAATCGAAACAATTCTGTCTTTGGCCCAAATCCCTTTAGTTTGACCATATATTTTAGGAAAAACGACGACTTCTAATTTGCCGCTCTCGTCCTCGATTTTAACAAAAGCCATCTCTCTTGAAGTCGCCTTAGTTAAAACAATCCTTAAATCAGTAATAATCCCGCCAATTTTGACTCGCTGGCCGGCCCCAATTTCCTGATTAATTTGTTGAAGCTGATGGGTTCTTTGCTGACGTAATTGGTTGAGAATAGGCGCTAAAGGATGTTCAGTTAGATAAAATCCAAGCAATTCTCTTTCTAAAGATAAAAGCTCTTGGCGAGTAAACTCTTCCATCTCTGGCAGCTGATCGGTTGGATTCAAACTTACTTTTCCCTCAACCTCCTGACCGTCAAAAAGATTTGTCTGACCATTAATCTTTTCTTTTTGGATTTTGGCTCCTTGAACCCTTACCTTATCTAAACCAGAGAGCATCGCCGCTCTTTTACCAAAACTGTCCATCGCTCCAGCTTTAATCAAGCTCTCTAAAACTTTCCGGTTGACCTTTTGGGTATCAACTCGCTGACAAAAATCAACTAAGGAATTGAATGATCCGCCAACTTCCCGAGACGGAATAATCACCTCGACGGCCGCTTCGCCAACGTTCTTGATAGCTGATAAACCAAACCTAATCGCTTTGCCGCCTGGCGATTGAGGATCATCCTCGATCGTAAAACCAACTTTAGATTTGTTAATGTCTGGCCGAAGGACTCTAATACCCATTCGCCGGGTTTCTTCAACGGCTTGGGTCACTTTTTCATCCTTATCTGGACCAGAAGAACGACCGGATTCAGCCGTCAGCAACGCCGCCATAAACTCCACCGGATAATGAGCCTTTAAATAAGCAGTTTGATAGGCAATCATGGCGTAGGAAGTAGAATGGGCTTTGTTGAAACCATAACCGGCAAATTTTTCAATCAGGGCAAAAATCTTCTCGGCCGTTTCTTTTTTATAGCCGTTTTTAATTGCCCCCTGAATAAATTTGTTCTTCTCTCTAGTCATCACCGCTTTTTTCTTTTTGCCAATGGCTAAACGCAACCGATCGGCTTCGGCCATGGTGTAACCGGCCATAATATTGGCAATCTGCATACACTGCTCCTGATAAACAGCAATTCCATAAGTCTCAGCTAGAATTGTTTTTAAATCAGGGTGGGGATAGCGAATTTTCTGGGGATCTTTTTTAGATTCAATAAATTCGTCAATCCACTGCATCGGCCCAGGTCGATAAAGAGCCACCATCGCGGCAATATCAGAAAATTTATTTGGTTTTAATTTTTTGGCCAAACGGCGCATGCCGGCACTTTCTAACTGGAAAATACCGGTCGTTTCGCCTGAGGCAATCATTTTCAAAGCTTCGCTATCTTCAATATTTATTTCTGATAAATCAACTTCTTCACCCCTGGTCTGCTTCAAATACTCCAGGGTTTTCTCTAAAGTGGTAAGATTTCTTAAACCTAAGAAGTCTATTTTCAGAAGGCCTAAAGCTTCACCTTCATTAACGGCCGCATTCAAATCCAAGTCATACATATCATATTGAGTGATAATGTTTTCACCTTTAGTTTCTTTTTGGAGAGGTACATATTCGATTAGTTCCTTATCACTAATGACAACGCCAGCGGCATGGGTCGAGGCGTGTCGGGAAACACCTTCAACTTTTTTGGCTAGATTAAGCAATTTTTTATATTTCTCCTGACGATACAAGCTCGCCAATTCGGGAATGGTTTTAATCGCTTCATCAATTTTCATTCCAACAGGGATTAATTTGGCAACCTTATCGGGTTCAGAATAAGGCATGCCTAAAACCCGACCAATATCTCGAACCGATTCTTTAGCCTTCATAACGTTGAAGGTAATAATCTGGGCCACTCGATCTTTGCCGTATTTATTGATAACGTAATCCAAAACTTCGTCTCTCCGATCATCAGCAAAATCCATATCAATATCCGGTGGTGTTGGCCTTTGAGGATTCATAAAACGTTCAAAGGGTATGTTATGTCTCAAAGGATCAATTGAAGTGATTCTTAAAATATAGGAAATAATTGAACCAGCGACTGAACCTCGGCCTGGGCCAACTCTAATACCTTGCTGCTTTGACCAGTTAACAAAGTCTTGGACGATCAGAAAATAGGTGGCAAAACCTTTTTTACAAATAATGTCGAGCTCGTACTCAACTCTCTCCTTAACTTCCTTTATTTCTTTAGGATAGCGATTAGCCATTCTTTCTTTAACCAAACTTCTTAAATGCTCTTCGGCGCTTTCCCCGGCCGGTAGAGGATAATTAGGCAAAATCCAGTTGCCAATCGGAATTTCTAAGTTACAAACCCGGGAAATCTTTCTCGTGTTCTCAATGGCATCCGGAACTTCTTTAAAAAGACGCATCATTTCTTCCTGAGACCGCAGATAGAAAGTTGGCGAGTTAATCATCGTTAATCGATTCTTATCGTTAATCATCCTCTGAGTCTGAACCGCCAAGAGAGCGTCTTGGGCCTCAGCATCATCCTTCTCAACATAATGAACGTCATTGGTGGCAATTAGGGGAATACCTAATTTCCGAGATAATTTGACCAGACCCTTATTAACCTTATCCTGAACTTTTTCCTTGTTGCTCATTAGTTCAAGATAAAAATTCTTATCAAAAATCTCTAAAAAATCTTTGGCTTTTTTCTTGGCTTCTTCTTCATTATCTTCCATTAGTAACTGGGGAATCTGACCTTGGAGACAGGCAGTACTGACAACTAAACCTTCGGCATGTTTCTTCAGCAGTTCCAAATCAATCCTGGGTCGATAATAAAAACCTTCTAGATGAGCTTTGGTGGTTAACTCAATTAAATTCTTATAACCCTTCTCGTTTTTGGCTAAAAGGAGGAGATGGAATTGATCAGAACCTAGTTTAGCTTGTTTATCAAAGCGAGATCGATTGGCCACATAAGCCTCCATGCCAATAATCGGCTTGATCCCAAAATCCCTGGCTTTCAGATAAAACTTGATCGCGCCATACATCACCCCATGGTCAGTTAGGGCAATTGAATCCATCCCCAACTCAATCGCCTTGAGAAGCAGTTCGTCTATCTTGCAAAGACCATCAAGCAAGGAATATTCAGTGTGAACATGGAGATGGGTAAACTTAGCCATTTCTTTCTTTCTTTTTCTTTCTCTCGGCTTGTCTTTCTCTTTGATCAGCTACTTTACAGAGAGCTGTAAAAAGATTTCCCTCTTCAGAGAGCTCACCTTCTTTATTGTCTAATTTTCCTATCTTTTCCTTGACTTCCGGCTCGTCTTCATGAGCAATACCAATCGTAAAAGTAAATCTCTTTTCACCTCCTGGTGTTTTAACATAAAAATTATCAAGTCGATGGACCAAAGAATCAGCTTTAGTCATATCACTAACGTCATCAAGAGGTACCAAAATACCCAATTCATCTCCATGGTACCTCATGGCAACTCCGTCTTGCTCCCCAGTCAATTCTAAAAGTCTTTTACCTAAGTCAGGAAAAAAAATTTCATCGACTTCTTCATGACTAGAAGCCTCATTCAAATCTTTAAGGCCATTAACATCTAGCCTTAAAAGACAAACTTTCTTTCCTTGACCATGAATCGTTTCAATTTTTCTTAAGATTGTTTGTCGCCCCTCATCTTCAGTTCGCAAAAGACCCGTATTTGAATCATAAGTTAATCGTTCTTTTAAACCAGCATTTTCTTCACGAAGAGCCTCGTTTTCTCTAACAATCGAGGCAATTTCTTCAGGAGAAAATTCTTTTCTTGGTTCTTCCATTATTAATCAATACGATATTACAACCGCTTCAACTTTTCAAGAAGGATTTTTCGGGTTTGGTTAGGGTTAGCTGCTCCCTTTGTTTCTCGCATCACCTGACCAAGCAAGGCTTCAACTGCCTGAGTTTTGCCTTTTTTGAAGTCAGCCACCACTTGTTTGTTTTTCTTGATGACGTCTTTAACAATCTTTCCTAATTGTTTATCAGAAATTTTAGAAATAGCTTTCTTCTCGACTAAAATCCGGACCAATTTAGCCGGAGGGGTTTTATCAACATCAACTCTTTTATTAATAATTATGTTTGCTGTTCCAATAGGATCAAGCCCCATTTCTTTGCCGAGATTAACTGCTTCTTCGAAATAATCAGATTGTGCTATCGACGCTGTCGAGATAGTTGCCTGATAATCAGACAATCCGTATTGTTCCATAAATCGTCTTTTTCTTGCCTCAGGTAATTCAGGAAGAAGTTTTTTAATTCTTTCAATCTCTGATTTTTTCCAGCGAATTGGTGGTAAATCTGGCTCGGGAAAGTAGCGATAATCTTGGGCTTCTTCTTTCCAACGCTGAGTATAGGTTTTTTGTTTGGCTTCGTTCCACCCTCGGGTCTCCTGAATCGGTTTTTCACCTTTTTTAATTAATTGAAGTTGTCTTTTGATCTCGTAATTAATGGCTTTTTCAACAAAACGAAAAGAATTCAAATTTTTAATCTCTACTTTATAATCTGGTAATTTATCTCCTTTTTTTCTGACGCTGATATTAACTTCTAATCTCATTGAGCCCTTTTCCATATCACAGTCAGAAATATCCAAATAGCGAAGAATTTGTTGGACTCGTTTAAGAAACTCTTTAGCTTCTTGGGCACTCTCTATGTCTGGTTCAGTCACAATCTCCATTAAAGGCACGCCAGAGCGATTAAAGTCAATTAAGGTCGAATCCTTAGTGTGGATAAGTTTGGCCGTATCTTCTTCAAGGTGAACTCTCTTGATCCCTATCCGCCCCATTTTGCCGTCAAGACAAAAAGGCAGATCATACTGACTAATTTGGTAACCTTTAGGCAAATCAGGGTAAAAGTAATTCTTTCGGTCAAACTTAGAAAACAAAGAAATTTGACAACCAAAAGCTAAACCAGCCATTATCGTCCATTCAATCGCTTGTTTATTAGCTACTGGTAAAGCTCCAGGTAAACCAAGACAGACTGGACAAGCATGAGTGTTGGGCTGATGACCAAAATAGTCAGCCGAACAATGACAAAACATCTTTGATTTTGTTTTTAGCTCAACATGGATTTCAAGACCAATGACCGCCTGGTTATTGTTTTGTTTCATTTTCTTTTCTGCGATTATAAATTTGTAAAACATATTTCTTCCTCAAACTAAGTAAACCAAGCGCAAAGACAACAGAACTGATAATAAAGACTATCCAGGTAACGCCGATGAGATCAACCAAAGCCGCGGTCACAAAAACAGGAATGGCTGCGGCCACGGTGACCAAAGAACCAATCACCCCAAAAACCCGGCCGCGAACATCAAAGGGCGTATTTTCCTGAATCAAAGTCTGGGCAGGAATGTTGACCATGATCGCCGCAAAACCCAAAACAGCCATAGTAATAAAAGCGGCTAAAGTCGCTAAGGGAATTCTAGGAACAACTAAAGCTAACGACATCAAGCCAAGTGAAGAGCCAAAAATCCCCAGAGAAATGAGAACTCTTTTGCCTAATTTTCTGATTGACCGTTCTATAAAAACGCTTCCTAGAATCGCCCCGAACCCGGCGGGTAAAATCAAAATCAAACCCGCATCACGAATGTCAATGCCAAGAACGTTTTGAGAATAGGAAGGAAAGAGAATCACCACTGTCGCTAAAAGAATTTGAGTAAGAACGTAGAGACCAATGGGAATCAGGACGCGGTGCTCGTTCTTAATAAAGTTATAGCCTTCTTTAATATCTTCAGCGATTTCACCAAAGCCCTTTTCTAAGTCCCATTTTCGTCTTGGCTTATCTTTGGGTAAAAGATAGGTGGCCAGAGTAGCAATGAAAAGGAAAATCGAAGCTAAAACAAAAGGACTGCGTTGACCCAGAATCTTGATGACTGGCCCTCCCATCGAATAACCAATCAAAAAAGCGCCGTGCATGGTGAAAAAGAAAAAACTATTGGCTGCCGGGAAATGTTCTTTTTTTACTAAGGCTGGTAAGATCGCAGCTTGAGAGGGGTTAAAAAATTCGTCGCAAAGAGAATAAAGCAAAACAATCGAATAGATGGGCCAGGCTTTAGAACCAACGCCAAGATAGAGAAGAACAATCAAAGCCTGAGAAAGATTGGTTAAAATTAAAATTTTTCTTTTACTCCAAAGGTCAATAAAAGCGCCGGTAAAAAGACCGAGAAAGAGTGAAGGGGCGACATAAAGAGCGAAAAGCAAACCAACCGCCACCGTGGAACCAGTGGCTTCATAGATTTTGACAATCAAGATGAAGTTCAACATATTGGCGGTCAGCTGAGAAAGACTCTGGGAAAGCCAAAGTTTCAAAAAGTCCTTATTCTTTAAAACCGCCAAGAAAGTCGTTTTTTTCATTCTACTTTTGGTTTTCTTTGATGCCAGTTAGTTGCCTGTTCATAGACATAACCAGCTTGAAAAAGTAATTCTTCTCTAAATTGAGGGCCTAAAATTTGGATGCCCACTGGCAATCCCTTAACAAAACCAGCCGGAATCGCCAAACCCGGTAAACCAGCTAAATTAGCCGTGACCGTCAAAACATCAGAGAGATACATCTTTAAAGGATCATTTACTTTTTCGCCTAGTTTAAAAGGAGGTGTCGGTGAAACTGGAGCGACAAGAACATCTGCTTTTTCAAAGGCTTTCTCAAAATCTTCTTTAATCAAGGTCCTCACCTGCATGGCTTTAAGATAATAGGCCTTATAATAACCAGTTGAAAGAGTAAATGTACCCAACATAATTCTTCGTTTAGCTTCGTCACTAAACCTATCTCTCGGAAAGCCATAGCGAATCCCGTCATAGCGGGCTAGATTCGAAGAAACCTCGGCTGGCTGAATAATGTAATAAACAGCGAGAGCATGTGAGGTATGAGGTAAAGAAACGGAAATCAATTTGGCCCCTAAACTTTCAAATTCTTTAAGAGCTTTTTCGGCTATTTTTTTGACTTCTTTATCCAAGCTACCTAGAAAATATTCTTTGGGGACGCCTACCTTTAGGCCTTTAATGCCTTTTTTAATATTCTTAAGATAGTTGGGCACGGGAATATCGGGTGTTGTTGCATCAAAAGAATCTTTGCCCGCGGTAATATCTAGCATTAAAGCGGAATCAATCACACTCCGGGTGAAGTGACCAATCGAATCAAGCGAGGAAGCCATGGCAATAATCCCATAACGCGAAACCCGGCCATAGGTCGGCTTGAGACCAACCAAATTACAAAAGGAGGCCGGCTGTCTAATTGAACCGCCGGTATCCGTCCCAGTGGCTGCCAAACACATGGCAGCCGCCAGAGCGGCACCCGAACCGCTACTCGAACCGCCGGGAACATATTTTAGATTCCAAGGGTTCTTGGTTGGTCCATAATCTGAATTTTCTCCTGAAGCACCATGGGCCCAGGCATCCATATTAGTCTTGCCTAAGATAATGGCACCAGCCTCTTTTAATCTTTTGACGGCCGTGGCATCGTAAACAGGAATATAATCATCTAAGACTTTAGCTCCCGCGGTGGTTCTGATTCCCCTAGTAGAATAAATATCTTTAATGCCAACCGGAATACCCCAAAGAGGTTTATCGCTCTTAAGCCTATCTGCTTCTCTTGCCTGTTCTAAAACTTCTTTTTCACAAACAGTAATAAAAGCGTTAATTTTTTTATCTAGTCTTTTTATTTGTTTTAAACAAGCTTTAGTCAATTCTTCTGAAGAAAATTTTTTCTTTTTTAAACCTTCTCGGGCTTCCTGGATAGTTAGCTGGTTTAACT
>DATKWU010000016.1 GCA_035529375.1 Patescibacteria group bacterium | reverse complement strand
TAGAGATAACCACCGTAAAGAACGATGCCTAAAACTGCCACTCCGAGGACTAGGCCGAGAATAATTTTTTTCATGTCGGGAGTATTTTCCATATCAAAAGAGACTTTACTCTATTATAAAACTACTTGTCAAGAGGGAGTCCTTGTTATAGACTCAAAATGATAATTCAAAATAATGAGTTTTTCCTAAGAATAGATAATTAAATAATTTAAATAATAATTAATGAAGCGAGTTTATTCTTTACTAAATCAAGAGTTTATTTTTATCTTATTTTTTTCCTTTTTACTTCTCTTTTTAAGTTTTTTCCCCACTCTTTATGAGGCCTTTCAGGCCAATAATTTAGGTGATTCGCGGCGCTTAATGCTTTGGGGTGAACATAATTACACTTATGATTACAATGTTTATTTAGCCAAAATGAGATTGGGAGCGGAAGGCCGCTGGACGGTGATTAATAAATACACTAGCGAATCTCATCGCGGCGCTTTGCTCCAGGAATTTTATCTTCTAACAGGCAAGGTGGGGGGGTGGTTGAGATTGACACCACCAATTACCTACCATTTGGTCCGGATTCTTTTGGCCGTGGCTTTACTTTTAGCCATTTACCAATTAATTGCCTTTTTCTTAAGAGATAGTTTCCAAAGAAAAATTGCTTTTTTGTTAGCTCTTTTTTCTGGGGCTTGGCCCCGGTTTGTTTATTATAATCAGGGTTGGCATCCGGCTCTTTTTATGGATTGGTGGCAGGAAATGGATGTGGTCAGGAGAGCCACTTATGTGCCTCACTATCTTTTTGGTCATTTACTGACGATTGTCATGCTATTGAGTTTGTTAAAGAGGAAATTGGTTTGGGCTTTGGTCAGTGGTTTAATCGCTGGTTTTGTCCATCCGCCTAGTCTTTTAATTGTTTGGGGAATTTGGGGTTTATGGATTCTTTGGCAGATAAGAGAAACTTTAATAACAAAGGGGTTGGTTAAGATAAAGGATGGTTTATTTAAAGATGATATCTTTAGAGATATTAAGAGACAGATTGTTAGTTTTATTTTCTTAGTTTTAGTGACTGCCATTCCGCTTCTTTATATTCAAAGAATTACTTCTATTTATCCTTGGAAGGCTTTAACTGATTTTGATCGGCTTCATCCTTTACCTTTTCGGTTTGAAGAATATCTTTTGGCTTTAGGGATTACCTTTGTTTTAGGGGTAGGGGGGATGATTCTGGTTTTTTGGCGAAAAAAAGAAACTTATTTGCCTTTGGTTTTTTGGGTTCTGAGTGCTTTTTTAGCCATCCTTATTTTTCAGCAAATTCCTTTTCAATCAGAGGTTCGCTTTATTCAGGTGGCGGTTCATTTGCCTTTGGCGATTCTGGCCACTCTTTTTTTGGTTGAAGTTAGTCAGTGGTTGAAAAAGAAAACTGGTCAAAAGGTTTTAATTTGGTTGGTTTTATTGGTCCTCCTTCTTTCTCTACCAGGGATTTACTCTTCTTTTAAAGGCCAGATTGGCTTTATCAATCAACGGGTAGCCGCGGTTTTGCCTTTAGTCCCTTATCCTTCTCAGGTAATGTATCCCTTAAAAGGCTGGTGGCAGGCGATTGTTTGGTTAGGGGAAGAGACAAAGAGGAATGAAATTGTTTTATCTGATGTGACTGCCGGTAATTACATTCCTGCTTATTCGGGTAACACTGTTTACTATGGTCATAGCGGTGAGACGATTTTCTTTGACCAAAAACGTTTTGTTATTCAGCGATTTTTCAATAACCAAATGATGGAAGACGAAGCTTTTGATTTTCTTAAAAAGAATAGAATTAGTTATATTTTCTTTGGGCCTCAAGAAGCGACTTTAGGTTATTTTCAACCTTATTCTTTTTTGGAAACAGTTTTTCAAAATGACTGGGTAATCATCTTCAAAGTCAAGACAGATTAATCTTACTCTAATCTTAATACTAGCTTTTACTAGCTTTAAAAACATTTGTGTTATAATAACTCCCTATGGGTTCAGAAAGAGATTTAATTCTTAGAGGGCAGGCAGTTGATAATTTGACCGTTGGTGTGGCTCAAAAGACGATTGGTGAATATTTTCCTCCTCAACCTCTAAAAAATTTAACTGTTTTAGATGAATTGAATGAAGATTTGGGTTTGACTCTAAGTGTTGAACTTTTGCCACGTCGTTTCACTTCTGTTCCTGAATCAAGACATTCTTCGATTGTTGGTATCCATGGACCTTTAGAGGGTAATTTTAGAGGCGTTTGGCATGAAGTTTTTGATGGTGTTCCTAAAAGTACTAAGGATAGAATTATTACGGCCGGCGTGGCTTTTGTGGTCGGCACTGAGGTAGGGCCTTTTAGTTTTTGTTATCGGGGGAGAGAGATTGCCCAAGAATTAGACGTTTATTACAATCTTCATCCTGATGTTTTGAATCGACTAAGTGAAAGAGAGATTCGTTCTTATGTTGGTCAGGGAAGGATTTTGATTGAAAATGGTTGGTATGATGAGAAATTAGCTTTGTCTCATGATTCTCAAGCAATAGAAGATTTTAAAGAATATTATGGTTTGGGAGCGACTTTAGATACGGCCCATGCTTTTCAGGCAGCTTCAGCTTCAGGGATAGAAAGAGTTGATCTTTACTTGAGAGAAATGTGGGAAAAACTTAAGCCTACTGTTGTTCATTTTTCTGATAGGTCTGAAACAAAAGGGGACCATTGTCCTGTTTATGGAGGCCAATATACTGGCTTACTGGCAGAACTGACTGAAGAAATGAAGAAAAAAGCAGGGATGATTGTTATTCTGGAGATTGATCCAAAAAAACATCCTTTTGGTCGAAAAGAGGTAATTCAAGATTCACTTGATTTTCTAGATAATCCTCGTCCTCCTCGTGGGCAAAGTTAGAGCTTATTTAGAATCTCCTTAAGTTACTAAAGGAAACCTTTTGATAATAGAAGGAAAAAACCTCTCTGTTATTGTTAAACCAATCGTGTTGTTTACACTATGCAAAACAATCGAAGGAAACAAAGAGTCATATCGCAATCTTACCCAAGCAAAAATTGGTCCTATTACTAAGCCTGAATACAATAATTGATACGCTAAGGCCAGAGGAGGAAGAAGAAAAGCATTCTTTAAGTGATACAAACTAAAAAGAAAAGAAGATTTGACAATCTTATCTCTCTTACTTCCTTCTAGTCTGGAGATTAACCAACCACGGAAAAACATCTCCTCTGCAAGAGGACCAAGAATAACCGCAAGTAAAGAATACAGAAATGAATGCGATGAAGAAAAAACTCGAGTAATCCCAAAAGTAAGAATAAAGATCAACAGCAACGTAATCCACTGTTTACGGGTAAAAGAAAAGCGAGGTCTACCAAAAAAATAAACTCCTGCAATTATTGAGACTCTCCAAAGTAACTCAAAAAACAAAAAATTCTCTCTAACAAAACAGATAGAGGCAACCAAAAAACTTGAAACAATTAAAAACCAGAACAAAATAATCTGCTTCATATCTCTATTCTACCAAACCAAAAAAACACTCAAAACTCCACCTAGTGGATGGAGTTAGAGCATTTTTTTCTTTAAGAATGTAGTAAGTCTGAAAATAAATCTGTTTCTGGGCTGTAAGGTCGAATATATTTTTCTAATTTCGGAAGAACTCGAATTGTGACTATCTCTATATTGTCGTGATTAAAAGTGATTCCGATATACCCAGGTTGGTTTTTTTCATTCTTTAACTCTTCGTGTATTTGTTTGAACATACCAAAGTCAATTACTGACCCACTACTCGGCTGTAAAACGATAAGAAAATTGAGCTTTCCAGAGTAGTGATCAACTATTTTCTTTTTAATAAAAGAGTATAACCTATCAAAAGTAACATCTCCTCGGTATCTCTTAAGTTCAAACGGGTAGTCAGATTTTTGATATTTGACAATTACATCCGGCGGATCGTCCTTGAATTTTTCGAGATCTTCAATAGTCCTTATGCTGTGTTGTTTAGGATCGTAGCTGCTTTTTAGCTTGAAACAGAAATCGCATTTTTTTTCAAAGGCGTGATAAAGATCAAGCAGTGCTGTATAGTATTCATATTCTTTCGAATCAACACTGCTTTTTGATAGCTTACTTATGAACTCTTTTACTTCTTTAGAGTCATATGGTTTATCTTGAAGCCCTTTGTTTGAAAAGAGTTTTGCAAAAAAGCCCACAATATTCATTTGAGCTAACTCTTTTGCTGATAGGCAAAGCTTATAACCTTCAAGAGATTTTAGGACTTGCATGCTAAAAGTATACCAAAAGTTCTAACGTCCCAGAGAGGTTTGAGGCTGGCTCCCCGTCGTGGACGATGTTAGAACTAGTTTCTTAATCTTCGAACCAATAATTCTATGCCCTTTCCAACTATAATTCCTATAAGAGTAGTTATTATTGGAAAACCCCAAATACCCATAGCCCCGAATCTATAAGTGTGCTGGGGAACAAGATTCTTAACTTCATCCCAAAAATAAAACAACCACACTATCCCAAAAATAAAACCACAAACCATCCCCAAGAATGGAAGAATATTTATTCTTTTTTTTGTTTCTTTTCTATTAGGACGGAAGCTCCTTAGGAGTCTTATCAACTCTTTTTCTACTTGTCTCATTTCTGGCTTCATATTCCCATTCTACCAAAATAGCTATTCGTAGTAAATTTTAAAAGAGAAAATTATGAAGGATGCCTAGTTTTATTAAGACAAATTCTGCTTATGATAGAATAGCTTTGATGGCTCAGTTAATTGTTTGTCCTCTTTGTCAGAAGAAAAATTTTGATGTTCTTTTTAAAAGGGATAAAAGGCAGATTGTTCAGTGTTTGAATGATGGTTTGGTTTTGGTTAATCCGCAACCTAGTTTGAAGGAGATTGCTTCTTTGTATGGACCTAAATATTTTAAAAACTTTGATCCTTATCTTAAGAATAGGGAAGCCCATTTAGGTTACTTTCGGAAGAAATTAAAGCAGATAGATAAACGGGTGAAGTCGAAAGGTAAGCTTCTTGATGTAGGTTGTGCGGTTGGTTTTTTTCTTCAAGAGGCTGAGAAGGATGGTTGGTCTGCTTTAGGGATTGATGTTTCTGATTTTGCTTTGAATCATTGTCGTCAACAGGGTTTGAAAGTGAGGAAGGGAACAATTGAGTCAGTGAAGTTGCCTGCTCGTTCTTTTGATGTTATTACTAGTCTCCAGACAATTGAACATGAGACTAATCCCCTTAATCATCTAAAGGAGATTAGTCGCTTGCTTAAACCCGGTGGTTGGGTGGTTCTGACCACCCCTGACCATAATTCCTGGACTAGACGCTTAATGGGTTCTCATTGGTTTGGTTATCGCCACCAGGAACATCTTTACTTTCTGACTCGGGAAACTTTAAGAAAGATGTTGAAGAAATCTGGTTTTAGGAAGGTTGAGATGAAACGGGATGATCCCCGTATTTTTACTTTGGGTTATTATCTGACTCGGTTAGCTGATTTTTATCCTAATCGGGTTGTCAAAATGTTTACTGGTATGATAAAAAGAATTATTGGTAATTTCCCGGCTCCTGCCCTGACTGATCCCTGGGGAGATATCATTGTTTTTGCCAAGAAATGATTAAAAAGCCTTTTCTTTCCATTATTATTCCTGCTTACAAAGCAGAAGAATCAATTATTCCTTTACTAGATTCAGCTTTTAATTCTTCTTTTAAGGATTTTGAAATCATTGTGGTTGATGATTGTTCACCAGATGGGACGGGTGAGGTGGTGAAGGGTTATGGTCGAGGGGTGAGATATCATTGTTTGAGAAAAAATGCTGGTCCGGCTAAGGCCAGAAATGAGGGAGCCAAGGTAGCTCGAGGTGAGGTGCTGCTTTTTCTTGATTCTGATGTCCAGCTCTACAAAAACACTTTAAAGGAAATTGCTAATTGTTTTCAAAAAGACCCTGATTTGTATGCGATGACTGGGGTTTGGAACAAGGTTCAAAGGAGCAAGAAATTTTTTCCTCGATTCAAGGCTTTAAGGGATTGGAGTTATTGGATTCAGGAAAGAGACCAGCGTGGTTATTACTTTCTCTTTTCGACCCGGATTGCAGCTATTAATCGGGAATTGTTTCTTCGCTTAGGTGGTTTTAATGAAGGTTACAAAGGAGCGATGGTCGAGGATATTGAATTTACTTATCGGATTGCCCAGCGCTATGCAGTCATTTTTAATCCTAAAATGAAAGTTAGACATGAATTTGAGGATTTTTGGCCGATTGCCAAAAAATATTTTTTCCGGGCTCGGGACTGGAGTAAACTTTATCTGAGTCGGCGCCAGTTTGACCCGGTGGCGACTACCAAAAAAGAGTTTATCACTGCTTTATCAGCTGTCGCTTTGCCTGGTTTCTTGTTTTTAGGTCTTTTTTGGCATCCTTTTTGGCTAGGGACTTTAATCGCTTTTTTGGTTCATCTTGGTGGCGTTTATAAGTTTTTGTTCTTTGTTTTTAAGGAAGAAGGTTTGGTTTTTATGTTTAAAGCCTTGGTGGTTGGTTGGGTGCTTTATTTTATTATTGTCGCCGGGGGTGGGATTTTTGCTTTAGATTTATTGAAACAAAAGTTTACTTCTTTTTTTCTGCGATAATGATGGTGTAGGCTCTTAGGGGTTTAAGCCAGCTTATTTTTTCCAGAAATAAAAGAGGCTTAATCAAAGACTGGGGCGTTTTGTTAGGCGTAATCAGGCCTAGGTTTTCTTGAGTAACAATCTGGAGTTTAGTTTTTTTGAAAAGAGAGACGAGATAATTGGTCGAGAATTTGAGGGATTTTCTTTCTTCTTTTTTAGCCAGACCTAAAAGAAGGATAGCGAGATTGTTTCTGTTGGGTTCTGAAGCAATCACAAACTTTTTTGCCACTCGGTTCATTTCTTTAAGAGCTTTTAAGGGGTGATCGAGGTGGTGGAGGAGGTTGGAGCAAAAAACCAGGTCAAAGGTATTGTCTTTAAAAGGAATTTGATAGGCACTGGCTTTGATTAATCTTTTGTGAGGATTAAGGGCTAGCATTTTTTTAGAGAAGTCAAGACCAGTAACCTGATATCTCTTGGCCAGGTAATAGGTAAAAAAGCCACTGCCACAACCGACGTCTAAAACTTTACTCTTTGGTTTGAGTTTAATTGTTTTCTCAATGAACCTTATTTTTGGGATAACAAATTCTCTGACCACGGGATGAGTTGGTTGTCTTCTTTTGGTAACTGAATTCCAATATTGAATTTGGCTGATTTTTTTAGCTGACATAACTTAGAGTTTAAATCCTTTTTAATTTATTTTTTCTTAGCAATAATTAATTGATTAGCCATTAAAGCATTTAAAGAAAATAATCTGAGGATTTTTTCAATTGCTTCTTCGCGGGGAAAGCCAATAGGTGAGAACATAAATTTTTTCTTTTCCAGGATTTGGAAACCTTGTTTTTTTAGGATTTTGGTTAATTCTCTTAAATCAAGAGTCGAATAATGACTTTCTTTTTTTAAGTGACCGACAAGAGTGGCGGTTTTCTCCCAAAAAGGGTCAGGGGTGGTCAGAATCAGAATCCCATTTTTTTTAAGCACCCTTTGACTTTCTCTGATTAATTTCTGGGGTTGATTGAGGTGTTCGATGATAGCGGCGGCAATAATCACTTCAAATTGGGGTTTTTGAAAAGGGAGTTTAAGAACATTACCTTGGATGATTTTAATTCTTTTGTCTTGGTTTGTTTTGATTAGTTCTTGGGAGTATTCAATCCCTAGGCAATTACTTTTAGGGAAATGATCTTTGATTTGACTAAGCATCAGACCATCAGCGGTGCCTAGATCAAGGATATTGTTTGGTTTTGGTTGATATTTCTGGATGGCTTTAAGGACTTCTTTAGTTCTTCGTTGAAAGCGATAAGCAAAAGCTTTTTTGTTTTTTCTTTTTAAATGATAATCAAGTTTTAAAACGCCTTTTGGATGTCTTTTGTCCATCTTTGTTACATTTTGATAACTTTAAGTCCTGCCCTTATTTTCCGGTTAAATTCTGGCAGAGATTTGATTTTTCTTAAACCTTGAATAATGTAGGCTGGCCGAGTATAGAATTCTTTGTAGGCCTGGGAAACAATTTCAAAGAGCTCTTCTCGACTAAAGTTTTCGCTCCAGACTGGGGGAATAAAATCAGGTGAAGGTTTTTTGGCAAATTCTTGCCAAACATCTTTTTTGATAATCCCTTTTTCCAGGGCTTCCAAATAGATTTTGGTGGCCGGAAAAGGAGTGAGAATGGTGAGGTGAACAAAATCTGGTTCTAATTCTTTCATTAATTTTAGACTGGCGCTTATTTCTTTTTTGCCCTCTTGGGGATTGCCAATCATAAAATAGGCCAGGGTATCAATACCCATTTCTTTGGTCCAGCGAAAAGCGTTTCTGACTTGTCTCAGAGTAATGCCTTTGTTAAGGGCTTTGAGAACTTTAGGTGAACCGGTTTCAACCCCATAATGGATTCGTTCACAATTAGCTTGTTTCAGTTTTTTGAGGATTTTTTTGTTAATCGTATCCACTCTGGCTCTAATGTCCCAGCCAATCTTTAATTTTCTTTTAATGATTTCGTCGCAGATCTCAATTACTCTTTGCTGGTTGACCGTAAAAGTATCATCATAGATAAAAAACTCGTTGATTCCCATTTGAACACATTCCTCGATTTCCTTAACCACGTTTTGGGCGGAACGGGCTCTAAAGACTTTACCTAAGTTTGGTCGGTCACAGAATTTACATTGAAATGGACAGCCTCGAGAAGTAATCATGGTCGTAATCGGTTGTCTTTTAGCAATCAAAGAGGAATATTGCTGATAAGGGACTAGGTCTCGGGCTGGAAAAGGGAGTTGGTCAAGGTTCATCAGAAAGGGTCGGGGACCGGTGTTAATGATTTTTTTATTTCTTTTAAAAACAATCCCTTTTATTTTTTCTAATTTTTCTTTTTTTTCAAGGGCGTTGATTAAGTCATTAAAAGCTTGTTCGCCTTCACCTAAAACAAGGTAGTCAACACCTGGAAGATTAATGGTTTCTTTGGGAAAGATGTGGACATGAGGGCCACCCAGAATAACTTTTATCTTTTTATCAACTTCTTTGACTAGTTTAACGGTTTTGAGGACATCAATTAAGGTCAGAGTCATGGTGGTGATGCCAACAATTTCTGGTTTGGACCTCTTTATTTTTTGTTTGAGTTGGGAGTAGGTGAGTTCTTCAACTTGGCTGTCAATGATTTTGATTTGGTGGTGATTGTTCTGCCTTAAATAGGCGGCCAGGTAGAGTAAACCTAAGGGTGGATTGAAACCTCTTTCTTCTTCAATAATGGGTGGATTGTTGCCAATAATTTCGTTTTCGGCTGGTGGGTTGATTAAGATGATTTTCATTAGCTTCGGTCAAGCTTGGCGTTACCTTTGGAAATGAGATCAGCCAAAATGCCAATCGAAAGAATTTGGAAGCCAGCAAAGAAGAGAATGACGGTCGAGACATCCATAAACTTAGGCAAAAATAAAAAACTGTAGATGCCTATTAAGAAACTCGAGAAAAAGAAGACTAGACTTAAGGGAACAAAGAATTTCAGGGGATTGAAGTAAAGAATAGTGGTCAGAATCAGGGAAGTAAAGTTAATTGTGTCTCTAATTGGCTTTATTTTTGATTTGCCAACTCGGTGATGGTAATTGATGGGTATAAATTTGACCGAAAGGTCATGAGCGAGAAAAGAGAGAGTCAGGGTGGAAGTGCAGGAAAAACCTGAAGGTAAGAGGTGAAGAAAACGGTCAAATTGTTCTTTCTTAAAGAGTCTTAAACCGGAATTGAGGTCAGGAATTTTTTCGTTGATCAGGTAGTTAGCTAGGAGAATCAAGATTTTTTTCATTATTTTTCTTAAAAAAGGCTCTTGAATTTTTTTACCGGTTCTGGCACCCACAATCATGTCTTGGTCAGCAAAGTTTTTAATGAGGAGAGGGATGTCTTGAGGAGAATAAGTCCCATCACCATCAATAATAATGATGTTTTCGCGTTTCGCCTTAAGAACTCCGGTTTTAACAGAAGCGCCGTAGCCTTGATTATGGGAATGATTGATGATTCTGATACCTTTTATCTTTTTGAGAATCTCTCCTGAAGTATCGGTTGAGCCGTCATTAACCGTAATGATCTCCGCCTTGATTTTTTCTTGACGGAGAACCGTTTTTATTTCTTGAATAACTTTTTTAATGACTTTTTCTTCATTAAAAACAGGAATGATAATTGAAAACCAGGATTTTTGCCTGCCCATTTCAACTCATTTTAACACAGAGAGATTGACAGCAAAAGAAGGATTTGCTAAATTAAGGAAGATGAAATTTTTATTTTCTCTTCTTGACCTTAATCTTCTTCTCTTAGAGAAGTAGCTTGGTTTGGGAGAGAGAAGAGTTTTTTGGAACTCCCAAACCAGGGAGTTTTTTGTTAGGATAAAAAAGATGGCTAAAAATTATTATCCAGAAGAAATTGAGAAAAAATGGCAGGGACGTTGGCGTCAGGAGAAGATTTACGAAGTTGATTTGGATCAAGCCAAGAAACCCTTCTATAACTTGATGATGTTTCCTTATCCTTCCGGTGAAGGCCTTCATGTTGGCAATATGTATGCTTTTACTGGTTCTGATATTCATGGTCGTTGGCAGAGGATGAAAGGGAATGATGTTTTTGAACCTATTGGCTTGGATGGTTTTGGGATTCACAGTGAGAATTACGCTCTTAAATTAGGCAAGCACCCGGTTGAAGTGGCTAAGCAGACAGAAAAGAATTTTTATCGTCAATTAGAGGCCACGGGTAATGGTTATGCTTGGGAGAATATTTTAGAAACTTATGACCCTGATTATTATGGTTGGACGCAATGGGTTTTTCTTCAGCTTTTCAAAGCCGGTTTGGTTGAACGAAAAAAAGCCTCAGTTAACTGGTGTCCTTCATGTAAGACCACTCTTTCTGATGAGCAAGTAATTGCCGGTAAGTGTGAGCGTTGTAATAATGAGGTAGAGAAACGAGAGTTAGAACAATGGTTTTTTAAGATTACCAAGTACGCAGACAGACTTTTAAAGGATTTAGAAATCATTGATTGGTCAGAGAGAACAAAAATTGCCCAGAGAAATTGGATTGGTAAATCTGAAGGAGCAGAGCTTCAGTTCTTAATCGCTGGTTCTAAAGAAAAAATTTCTACTTTTACCACTCGACCGGATACGATTTTTGGCGCCACTTTCTTTGTTTTAGCGCCAGAATCTCAGTGGGTAGATAAATTAACTTTAGCTGAAAACAAAGAAAAAGTATCAAACTATATTAAAAAGGCTCGTAAGAAGACAGAAGTCCAGCGTTTATTCACCGAAAAAGAAAAGACTGGAGTTTTTACAGGTGGTTATGTGATTAACCCGGCTACTAGTAAAAAGATTCCGGTTTGGATAGCTGATTACGTGGTCATGGGTTACGGTACAGGAGCGGTTATGGGTGTGCCGGCTCATGATCAGCGAGATTGGGAATTTGCTAAGGAACATGATTTAGAGATTATTGAAGTGATTTCTGGCGGAGATGTTGAAAAACAGGCTTATGATGGTCAAGGCAAGTTAGTTAATTCAGGTCAATTTAATGGTTTAGAGGTTCAAGAGGGGATTAAAAAGATTACGACTTGGTTAGAGAAAAAAGGTTTGGCCCAAAAACAAACCCAATATCGTTTACGAGATTGGTGTGTTTCTCGTCAGCGTTATTGGGGGCCACCGATTCCGATGATTAATTGTTCAAAATGTGGTTGGCAGCCGGTGCCAGAAAAAGATTTACCAGTTAAACTGCCTTATCTGAAAAACTGGAAGCCTTTGGGGACTGGAGTTTCGCCTTTGGCTCAGGCTAAAGATTGGGTTAAGGTTAAATGTCCAAAATGTGGCGATTTGGCTGAAAGAGAGACTGATGTTTCTGATACTTTTTTAGACTCGGCTTGGTATTTTTTCCGTTATACTTCTACGGATAAGAAAAAGGTGGCTTTTGATAAAAAGAGAGTTAAGAAATGGTTGCCAGTCGAAATGTATATTGGTGGCCAGGAGCACGCCGTTCTTCACTTGATGTATACCCGGTTTTTGACCATGGTTTTTAAAGATTTAGGTTTAATTGATTTTGAAGAACCCTTTAAACACTTTTATGCTCATGGGTTGATTATCAAAGACGGCGCAAAAATGGCGAAGTCTCGGGGCAATGTGATTATTCCCGATAACTACATTAAAAAGTTTGGTTCTGATGCGTTAAGATGCTATTTGATGTTTTTGGGTCCTTTTAACCAAGGAGGCGATTTTCGGGATCAAGGGATTACTGGTATGTATCGGTTTATGAGTCGGGTTTGGCGAATTAGTCAGAAGTTTGAGGAAAAAGGAGATTCTCAAGAGAAGAAAGTCATTCACCAGACAATTAAAAAAGTAACCAGGGATATCGAAAAACTTCATTACAATACTGCTATTGCCTCGATTATGGAATTTGTTAATTTTCTTTATCAGGAAAAGAGGGTTAGTCAAGAAGCGATTGAGATTTTAGCTTTGCTAATGGCTCCCTTTGCGCCTCATGTTGCTGAAGAGATATGGTGTGAAGTCTTAAAAAACAAATTTTCAGTTCATCAGCAAAAATGGCCAGAGTTTGATGAAAAAATGATTAAGGAAGAAAAAGCCCTGATTATTATTCAGATTAATGGTAAGTTAAGAGGCCAGATAGAAGTTTCTAGTAATCAGGCGTCTCAACAGGTGGAGGTTGAGAAATTAGCTAAGAAAGAAAAGAACGTAGCTAAACATTTAGAAAAGAAAAAGGTAAAAAAGGTGGTTTTTGTATCTGGGAAGTTAATTAATTTTGTGGTTTAATTGATTTTGTTTTTTAGAATTTAAAAATTTACTTACGGTCTCTTAGTTTTATGACGTTTTGTACAAGTGCACTTTCTGATTTTATAATTTACAGGTTTCGTATAAATTTCAACAGAATCGGGTAGTAACATTGCTGCAAAATGACTGAGCTTCTCTCCTCGGGCGGGAGATATATTTTTGATATAATCAATTTTTCCCCAAATAGAATCTAGGTCGTTTTTCGTGATTATTTTTTTTCTAGCAGCATTCAATATTTGTCCTCTTATTTCCTCTATCTTTTGTATTTCAATAGCTGTTTTTTTATTAACAATAATACCTGTAATTTTTTGTCTAACATTAGCTGGCATTATGCGAATTTTTTTATGACCTATTGCGTAACCATGTTTTTGGATTAAATTAATAATGGGGCTGATTGAAGATTGAACCATAGGGAATTTACCTGAAATAGCTATGTCGTCTACATATAATGTAAAATTCAAGTTATGCGCGGAGGCAAAAACTTGAATATCATTAAAGAGTGGCAAAAGTGCCAAGTTGCACAACGCCAAGCTTGTAGATGCTCCTTGCGGCAATCTGGTTTGAAAAGTGGTAAGTTGTGTTAGGATTCTTGCGTTTACTCTGCCGCAACCTAGAATCTCTTTCCAAACACGATAGATTTTTTGGTTATTAATATTTGGGAAACAGTTTTTTAGATCTAAGGTTAAAACCATTTCTTTTTTAAGATGAAACTTAACATTATCTTTAGTTGATTTTCCAGTAACACCACCTATCATGCCGTTCGGTAACGAAATCATTGCTTCTTTAAGTATTCTTTTATTGATTTTCTTTTGGATAATTTTTAATTTACCCGTAGGATTATCGATGTGGCGCCATTTATTTTTTCCAGCTTCATTAATTTCAAGGCGATCAAAGGGTCTATAATATCTTCCCGCGGATTCTGCCAGTTTCTTTAACTGTTTTCTATCAGTTATTAATAAGTATTCTAGAAATTTAGTTGATCGAAGAGGAAATATCTCAGGAT
Source organism: Patescibacteria group bacterium (assembly GCA_035529375.1). Taxonomy (NCBI): domain Bacteria; species Patescibacteria group bacterium. The sequence goes on along the minus strand of DATKWU010000016.1, from coordinate 2,505 downwards.
TTAGGCTGGCTAACATCTTATCGAGATTCTTTTTGGGATAAAATTAGAATCTTCAATAGGTTTTTTGCGATTTTACCTGCCTCTTTTTCCGGAATATCTTTTAATTCTTCTTTTTCCGATGAAAGAAGTATAAAGAGGTAAAATGGAATTTCTAGCGCTTCTGTAATTGATTTAAGACTTTCAATCGCTGGTGTTCTTTCTCCACTTTCGATTCGAGAGATATAGCTAGGATCTAAATTAGTTAGCTGTCCTAATTCTTTTTGTGATATATCTCTGGCAGCTCTAATTGTTCTAATTGCTTTACTATAATTCAAGGTATTATTTTTATTGAATTTTATTTAATTTAACCTTTTATAAGAATCCGAGTTAATTATTTTCTGGTTCTTATAGAAAGTTCTAAGGCTGACGCCCCCTAACTTACTCTAGCCTAAGCAATAGTTTAGAGATTTTCTCTATTGCCTTTTCGATTTGTTTGATATTACGAATCTTCAAGGCATGAGAAAGTTCTTTAATTGCTTTGGCAATTTCGGCTTTCTCGTCTGGCTCTAACTTTCCTTCTAAAACTAGGCGGTCTAGAACGTAGACAATCTGTTTTAGATTTTTGCCATTCATAATTCCTCCTTTCTGTGGCATTATTTATAAGTAATCAGGTGCCACGTGTCATTAATAGCCCCCTACTGGGAGAAAGTTAGAGTCACCTTAGACTTTTTAAAATCGTGTCGCTCTACCTAACATTTATCAGAAATACCAGAAAATATTCTTTTTTTTATTCAATAAATGTTGGCATTACGCCCCCGAAAAGCAGGGTAGAAAACCCTGCGGCGTTAGAAATTAACGCCATAAGTAATCGAACTTAATCGATTTAGTTGCCAGTACAAATCTTTGTGCCAGACAACTGTCTGGGTTACTAACTGACGGAGGAAATATTAATGTACAAAACAACAGCTTCTCGCTGTCCAAAACCAATTTTAACACTTCGCAAAAAGCTTGTCAATTAGATTGTCTCTTAGTCATTTGAGAAACTTCAGCAGTTAAAAATAGAGAATTCTCGCTTAATTATACTCAGGTTTTTCTATGTTTTATGCTAGACTTTAATTAATGCCCAATTTTGACTTCCAGAAGCTCTTAGAGCAAGGAAAGGTTCCTCTTCTTCTTGGTTTAATTGGTATTTTTTTAGTGAGCGTGGGGATTTTAACCACGCTTTTTTTAAATCAGCAAAAAGAACCAGAAATTGAGATTATCGCTAGTAAAGAGGAATCAGAAACAATTTGGGTGGATTTAGCTGGTTCAGTTATTCAACCAGGGGTTTATGAATTACCCTCTAATTCTCGTTACAAGGATTTGTTAGCTCTGGCTGGCGGTTTGTCAGCTGGGGCTGATCGGTCTTGGGTGGAAAAGAATTTGAATTTGGCCCAAGAGTTGGAAGATGGCCAAAAGGTATATATTCCTTCTCAGGGTGAGGATGGGGAAGTGGCAGGTGAATCAGTGAGTGGGAAGATTAATATTAATAGTGCTTCGGCTTCAGAATTAGATTCGCTTTGGGGAATCGGCGAGGCTCGGGCTAAAGCGATTATTGAGAATCGTCCTTATGCTTCTGTTGATGACTTATTAGATAAGAAAGTCATTCCCGCTAATGTTTTTGAAACAATCAAAGACGAGATTACTGTCTTTTAGATGAAACCTGCCCAAAAAATCTTTATTGGTTTTGTTTTGATTTTGGTTATTTTTCTTTACTTCTTTCGTCTTCAATCTGTTTCGAGATTAAAGATACCTGAGGGAAGGGAAATTACGCTCAAAGGAAGAGTCAGTCAGCAACCATATCTGAAGGATTCATACCAGATCATTTACCTTGGGCCGGTTTTTTTAGAAACCCACCGTTTTCCAGGCTATTTTTATGGTGATAGGTTGGTGGTTACTGGCAGATTTGAGAAGAGAGTGATAAACCCCTTTGATACCAGATATTCTGCTTACTTTCCAGACATTCAGAATGCAGAAGAAGAGGGAAAAGAAGATTTTTTATTTTCTTTTAAGGGTAGTCTTTATAATTTTAGAGGTCGGCTGGAAAAGGTGATTGCAGGGGTTTTACCAGAACCCCAAGCAAGCCTAATGATCGGTATTCTTTTAGGAGTTAAAAAAGAAATGCCTGAAAATTTCCTGAATAATTTGCGGGATACAGGCACACTTCATATCATTGTCGCTTCTGGTTACAATCTTTCAGTGATTGCTGGCTTCCTGGTTTCTTTTTTAGTTTGGTTGATGAACCGAAAAAAAGCTTTAGTGGTCGCTTTTTTAGGTGTCTTGTTTTATACCTTAATGGTCGGAGCCGAACCGCCGGTGGTTCGGGCCGCGATTATGGCGGGTTTAGCTTATACCGCTAAATATCTGGGGAGGATGAGTGATGGTTTGATTACTTTATTGGTTACAGCCATTATTATGCTATTATTATCACCTTTGATACTTTTTGATATAGGTTTTCAGCTCTCTTTAACGGCGACAGCCGGGATT
>DATKWU010000015.1 GCA_035529375.1 Patescibacteria group bacterium | reverse complement strand
GAGGCCCGATCTCGAGAGGTTTTTCGGTTATTAAGAGCGATTAGAAAGGATTATGAGAAGACCGAGGGCTCGTTATCAGTTTTAGGTAAACATCTCCAGAACGCCTATAATCAAATGAACAATGTTTTTTCTTCCTTTACCCTCATGGGCCAAAAAATCTCCTCCAGTGGAGAATTAGGTGAGGGGAAAGAAGAGAGTAAGCAATTAGATATCAGTGAGAGAGACGAGGATAATTAAATAAAACCAGTGAGTGACGCCGATTGGTTGGAAAAAGGAAAAAATCAAAAAGCCGGTTAGGGAAGCTAAAACCCAACTTCTCTTCTTCAACAATTTCTGACTCGCTCTCCAGAGCCAAAGACCGAAAACCACCAAGCCAATAATGCCTGAGAATAGGGTGATATCTAGGAAGAGATTATGAGAGCGGTCGACGACGACCCCAAACAAAGGACGATCAATAAGGCTGAATTGTTTATCGTAAGCAGAAATAATTCCTTCAGCCCCATAGCCTAAAATGGGCTTCTCCTGAATGGCTCTGATGCCTAAATCCCAGATTAACCAGCGATTTTCAAAGCGAGACTCACCTCTTTCGAAATAGACGCCGAAGATTCCGATTATAACTATTAAAAATAAAGAGGTGATTAAAATAAATTTTTTATAAGGAAATTTTCTCTTCCAAAAAAAGCCAAAGACGATAAGCTCGGCGAGAATTGCTAAGAGACCTGCTTTTGAGCCAGTAAGAAGAATAGCGATAATCACCGCGATGACAGAGATGAGTGGTTGTTGAAAAGTAACCACTAATATAGGTAATCCTAGAGCCAAGAAACCAGTGACCGCATTTGGTTCACCAATCGTACCGATTGGCCTTTGATTGTATGAAAGAATAGGGAAATCGAACCTAATGGCTAGCCACTGGGCGTAAATAATTAAAGTTTCGATGATAATCGCGGCACTCGCCCACTTCAAAACAATTTTCGCGTTTTTCGTGCCTAAACCTTTCGCGATTAACCCAAAAAGTCCTAAGAGAAAGAAAAAAAGCACGCTTTGGTGGCGATAACCGCCAGCGAGAAAACCATAGGGAAAAATTTGAGTGATTAAAGTGCTTAAAAGAAGAATTCCGACCCAGAGAAACCAGATTTTATCAAGGTTTTTGAAGTGTATTTCGAAGTTTTTGATTTTAAGCTTGGCTAGAAATAAAAAGACTAATAAAAAGCCACCCGTAAGAAAAAGGCTGATTTTGGCGAGTTCAAATTTCAAAGGCGAAGGCCAGAAGAAGAGAGGGAGGAAAAAGATTAGCGATTGGAAGATAAACCTTGACACGCTTCCATTATAGTCGTATCCTAGAATCAAGGCAAAGAATTTTTTATGGTTAACCCAATTAAATCCTTCAAAAACTCATTGGGTCAAATCCCCACAAAATATCGTTTTTGGATTTCTTTAGGAGTTCTCACTGCTCTTCTGATTGCTCTTCCGGTAACTCTAGTTGGTCTAATGACCGGCACTTTTGAGTTGAGAAAAAGGGCAGTATCTGGTGAGCCGACCCCAATTCCTTCTTTTTGTGAGGCAGTTAGCGGGGTAATTGATGTTACGCCCGTTGGTTCAGGTAGCTGCCATGATATCCAAACCGCTATTGACGTGGCCCAGGAAAACGAGGAGATTCACGTCCACACTGGAACTTATATGGTTCCTATTCATCAGGTTAACGACGGGAGAGTAGGTCTTTATATTAATAAAAAGATATTTTTTGAGTCAGACCCGAATACCAACATTTGGATTAGTAATGCTGACGTAGGAATTTTAGTTGAAGGTGTAGACGTTTCTATTAGCGGCTGGAGGGTTAATTTTAGAGATATCGGCATGAGTGGAATTCTTGTTAATGGTAATTCTAGCGATAGGTATGTTTATCTTGGGGTTTTAGAGTTGTATGCAGAATCTTCAGTCCCGCGATTGATTGACATTAGGGGTTTAAATGGAGTACCGAGCTCTGGGGGAGGTAGTTCAAAGATATCGGAATGTAAGCTGTGGGGGGCGGAGTTTGTTGCAATTGAGCTAGGTGGCGTGAATAATTTCGAGATTAAAGAAAACCGAATCTCTCATTCCCCCGTCGGAATTAAAAGTTATAACTATGGTAATGATTTGGTGGGAATCAATATCGAGAGGAATACCGTTGATCATGTCCGAGCAGGAATGGTGTTTGAAACTGATAATGCTTATCGAGTAGTTGGTACCTATTTTAGAGATAACACTCTTTATGATTTTGGTTTTGATGAATACTATCAAGATGAAGCAGAGAAATACAGCATGAACGCTTTGGGTGGAATTATTTTATCGTACGGAAAAGGGGTGAATATTATTTCTAATACTCTTAGAGATGGAAAGGCAATTGGGGTATTTCTCTCGGGCGGTGAAGAAAACATGGTGGAAAGAAATCTCATAATCAATAATGAAGTGAGTCTTAACATGTCGGGAGGAGAAGCCTCATTTATACATAACACGATTTATGGTAATGTCGATAGGAACGGCGGCGGAGCTTCAATAACAAAAGGCTCATCGTTTGTAAACAACATTGTGGTGAACGTTGGTAATTATCATGAGCCTTTCTCAACTACTACTACTTGTGGATTGATACTTCATAATGGTGGATGTGCAGATTTTAATGATCCGGAAATCAGCCGTAACGATTTTTGGAATAATGAACGAATCTTCTGCACCCATTCAGAACAATGTTCCTTTACTTATGGAGTAAATGGTAATATTGCCGCGGATCCGCTTTTTGGCGAGGATTATTGTTTGCTTCCAGGTTCTCCGGGTATTTATGGGGACGTTAGTAAAGACGAATATATGGGTCACAAAGGCCTCTGCGGACTTCAACCCATTACTCCAGGGCCTGGAATGTGTGGTCAGTCTTGTGGGCCGGATGCCGCATGTGCTCCTGGTTTAATGTGCGGAACGCCTTGTCCACCAAGACAGGCGTGTGCCCAATATATGCGGTGTTATAATCCCAGCTGCCCTTATGATAGAGACTGTATTTGTGGTGCGACTCCAACGGTCATTCCTTGTGGTCAGGAAGGCGAAACAGTTCCAGTTTATCCTGGCTATAAATGTTGTCCAGGTCTAGAACCGATTTCGACGGCTCATCCTGATGGCAATGGTAATTGTCCTGACTACATACCACTTGGCGCTAGCATGTGTGTAAAAGATTGTGGGGATGGTCAATGTACTTTAGGTGAGAACAAGTGTAATTGTGCTGAAGATTGTGGCCCTACTTCCTGTATTAAAGAAGGAGAAGTAGGTGTTGAAGCCAATAATGATTTCTGCTGTTCTGGTTTAGAAAGCATAGGTAATGCTCAGCCTGAGCCAGAAAACCTTGGTCTTTGCCGTCTAGCAATGGGGAGATTTGTCTGTGTTAAAGATTGTGGTGATGGCCAATGTACTCTTGGTGAGAATAAATGTAATTGTCCAGAAGATTGTGGGCCCATCTCAACTCCAACTCCAACTCCAACTATTCCTACCTCTTTAGATCTAAAAATAAGATTTGATGGCGTGACCAGCCGGCCCACAGATGATAGTGACAGGGAGATCAAGATTTACGCCACTAATCTATCTGGTGGTCCTCATTTTGGATCAGCTGACAATAAACAAACAGTCGTTTTAAGTGTTGATGATTTAGGGACTTACCATGGAAAAATTACTTTCTCTAGCGATCATTTTGGTCATCGCTACAGACTTAGAATCAAAGGCCCCAAACATCTTCAAAGAGTGTTTCCGGATATTGTTTTTGTTCAAGACTTGGACCTAACTGACTGGCCCCTTCGGCCAGGTGATTTAGATCAAGATGGTGATGTGGATATTAATGACCTCCGAGCAATTAAAGTTTTTTCCACTAATCCAGCGGACATCGCTTTTGGAGATTTGAATTTTGACAATCGAGTCGATATTTTTGACAAAGTTTTGGTTCTAGGTACTCTCGCTGTTCAATACGATCCAGATTAAACCTGTCCAAATGAAAAAGATAATCTCTTTCTTACTCACAACTTTTTTTCTTTTATTCTTAGCTTTTGTTTTCCCCCAATCAGCTTACGCGGCAAAATTTAACCTTGATCCCTTATCTAAGAATATAAATATTGGTGACCAATTTGATGTTTCTATTAAACTTGATACTCAAAATAAAGAAGTTGAGGCGGTTCAGGCAGAACTTTCCTTTAACAAGGATTTAATTGAGATAACAGCAGTTAGTTTTTCAGGGATTTTTGCCGCCAATCACCAAAATATAAACAATAGTAGCGGTGTGGTTCAAGTCGGCTCAACTACGGAATCAGCCGATGTTGGTTTCAATGGTAATACTAATTGGGTAACATTAACCATTAAAGGAAAAACTGAGGGGTCAACA
>DATKWU010000014.1 GCA_035529375.1 Patescibacteria group bacterium | reverse complement strand
AAACTATGATCTCATCAGTTATTCTTACCAAAAACGAAGAAGAAAATATTGAAGAATGTATAAAGTCTCTTAATTGGTGTGATGAAGTAATTGTTATTGATAATTATTCTGAGGATAAGACTCGGGAGGTTGCAAAGAAATTAGGCACTAAGGTTTTTCGGCATCATCTAAATAATGATTTTGCTCAACAAAGAAATTTTGGTTTAGGAAAGGCGAAAGGGGAGTGGGTTTTGTTTTTAGATGCTGATGAACGGGTTTCTCTAGCTCTTGCTAAGGAAATTAGACAGGAGGTTAAAAGAGATAAACATTACGCCTTTATCTTTAAAAGAAAAGATTTTTTTCTTGAGAAACCTCTAAGATTTGGAGAAACAGCAAAAGTTAAACTTTTAAGAATGGCAAAGAAAGATGGTCAATGGGTTCGGCCGGTTCATGAAGTTTGGCAGAACAAGTGGCGGACTAAAACTCTAAAAAATCCGATTTTTCATTATTCTCATCCTTCAATTTCTCAAATATTGAGTCAAATTAATTTTCACTCTACTTTACACGCTAAGGCTTTAAAGCAAGAAGGAGTTAAATTTAGCCTTTTTCGATTAATTTTTAACCCCTTAGGTAAATTTTTCCAGAATTACTTTTATCGTTTAGGCCTTTTGGATGGCACACCAGGTTTAATTATGGCGTTGATGATGAGTTTTCATTCCTTTTTAGCTCGAGCAAAACTTTATCAATTAAAATGAAAATCATTCTAGCTCTGCTTTTTGCCTATTTCATCTTTTTTCCCTTTGGCCAACTAGCTCAAATCCCACTTCAAATGACTGAAGTGAATGTCTATATAATTGATTTATTAGTTTTCTTTATTCTTTTGAGTTGGGGAGTCTGGCGAATAAGAAGAAAAAAAAAGAAGTATCAATTACCACCCTTAGCTTTGCCTCTAATATTATTTTCCCTGATTAGTTTTCTCTCTTTTACTCTCGCAACTCCCCTATTATCAAATAGGGAAGTCATAGTTGCCGGACTTTATCTTTTTCGCTGGTTAGCCTATGTTGGTTTTTACTTTGTCATTGCTGATATCAAAAACCGCTACCTCAGATCTCAAGATTTAATCAAATATTTAGCCATTACTGGAGTATCTTTAGCTGTTTTTGGTTTTGTTCAATATTTTCTTTACCCTAATCTTAAACCCCTAGAATTTTTTCACTGGGATCCCCATTTTTATCGTTTAGTTTCTACTTTTCTTGACCCAGGTTTTACGGGTTTGATTTTAGTTTTGACTTTGATTATCCTGATTAATTTGCTTTTTGAAAAAGAAAATAAGAAATGGTTAATTCTGGCTATGCTTGTTACTTATATGGCTCTTATCTTAACTCATTCCCGTAGCTCTTACTTAGCTTTTTTGACAGGTATGGGCTTCGTTTTCTGGTTAAGAAAGAATTTTAAGATTTTGATTGTTAGCCTCTTAGTTCTCTTGTTCTCTTTATTGATACTCCCCCAACCAGAAGGGGAAGGAGGCAAGTTAGCCCGAACTTATACAGTTGATTATCGAATCGAAAATTATAAAAACACCCTAACAGTTGCCAAGGATAACCTTTTCTTGGGAGTGGGTTTTAATGCTTTTCGTTATGCTCAAAGAGATTATGGTTTTCTGAAAGAAGATTCATGGCAGGCAAGCCATGCCGGCGCTGGCGCTGATTCCAGCCTCTTGTTTGTTTTGGCCACCACCGGAATTTTAGGTTTAACAAGTTACCTTTGGTTTTTAACAAGAGCCGGAGTTTTAGCCTTTTCCCAAAAAAATAAACTAATCGGAGTCATTTCTTTGGCTTCTTTAGGAGCGATTATCATTCACTCTTTTTTTCTCAACTCCTTGTTCTATCCCTGGATAATGGGTTGGTTGATGATTTTACTAGTTTGTCTTTGATTTAAGGGGAATAAGTAATTTTTAATTCCTGGGTGGTTTGATTACCGGCTTTGTCCTGGGCAACAATCCTAAAACTATTTTCACCTTCTTGAAGTGAATATTGATAATTAAAATCTCCTCCAGGACCAACAATCACCAGACGATCGTTAATCGTCACCCGAGAACCTTCTTCAGTCTGGCCTTGAATGGTTATCTCTTCTTCCAGACCGGTAATCGTGGTTTCGTTTTCCGGACTAATAATCTCTAGAGCCGGTGAGGTAGTATCGTAATCAATGATTTCTGGTAATGAAGCTTGACTTTCATTACCTTCAGAGTCTATGGCTATGGCCGTGATTTCATTCCGGCCAGTGGTTAACTTAAGTCCTTCAAGAGAAAAATTACCTTCGTTATCGGCTACTACCTCACCAAAAGAAAAACTGGAATTTAAAAGCTTGACCGTGGCTCCTGATTCAGTGTAGCCTTTTAAAGAAAATTGGGCACTATTAGTCGCTTCAAAAGGAACAACAAGGCGAGGTGGTGCTGGTGGAATTTCATCTTGTTTCTCGGGAAGCTTTGAACTGGATCTTAGATTACCAAGGAAGATAGCCATTTTGATAAGAAGAGGAATACCAGCAAAAATCAAAACACCAGCCAAAGCCAAAGTAAGAAAGATATAAAGAATGGCCCGGCGAATATTTTTTTCTTCTTGTTTTCTGATTAGTCTTGATTTTCGTCTCATAAAGAGTTTTTATATTACTTAACTCGAACTTATTTTATCAAAAAGGACTAATTCAGGCAACTAGACAGCAAATTACCAATATAGCGGAATTTTATTCTTGATATTTTTCCAAGAAAAGAAAAAGGAGCTGGGTTTACCTGATTGATTAATCAGAACCAGCTCCTTGGAGAGCTAGACTAGCGTCTTTCGCTGATCATCACGATTCGCTTTGAATCGAAATCAAAAGACTCACCATTGAAGTCTCCATAGAGCTCAACAGGCTCAAAACCAGCTCGTCGTAAGATAGTAGCCAGCTCTGCCGCCGAGTAGATGTGTAAGTCCAGCCGATGTTCCTCTTCTTCGCCGCCCGCCTCAGTATAGACCTCCCGCGAAATGTTGCGGTTAGTCATATAGTCGAACTTTCTCTCACTTAGAAGACGACGCTTTCCATCCTCTGACTCATGCCAACCTCGAGGTTGATAGTTCTTTACCAACCAAAAGAGGTTCATGGTATCAATCAGGAATAGAGCTCCAGGCTTCAGGGCCGCGTGGAGCGACCTAAACGCCTGAAGGTCGTCATCTTCAGTAAGATAGCCGACCGCACTGGTAAAAAGGTTGATGGCGTAATCAGCTTGGATGGAAGCCGGTGTCTGTCTGAAGTCAGAGTGAACAAAATTCACTTTGACACCTGCCTCTTCTGCAAGTCGACGCGCCATTTCAATGTGGTTGGCGGCAAAATCGAGTAGGGTTATTTGATACCCATGCTTGGCAAGCTCGATTGTATGCCGGCCCCAACCTCCAGCCCAGTCAAGAAAGTGACTTCCAGATTTAGGCTTCAGAAGTTCAAGTACACCTTCTACCTCCTTGGCAGTCCTCTCAGGGTCGATACGAAACACCCAAGCCTTCCAGTAGAAATAGGATTCGAAAAAGCCTTGCCAATCCATCTGTTTGTTCCTTTCTTTTTTAATGTACCTTTGGGGGCCCAAAAAAACTGTATTTTCACCTCCTTTCTCTTTGGGTATCAAGTTTACCGAGGCCCCTTTCGGCAAACAAAAAACCGGTCTCCTTGGGGACCGGCTTGATAAAAAGCCAAAAGATTTAAGTTGTTTAACGACGCTTTTGCCTCATATCAAACCAGCCTCCATCTACGGGAAGATAACCGTTAGTAATAACGGCCATCCATTTAGAAACTGGTTTGTGACAAAAGTCTCTACTCATATTAGTTGTAAATCCTACTATAAGATTTGGTGAAAGTCAAATCTAGGAATTTTTTTCTAATGGTTAAAGAAGTAATTTATCGTGTCTTCCAATAAATCTCATATCAGAGCTGGCGGGCAGATTTGAACTGCCGACCCATCGCTTACGAAGCGATTGCTCTACCACTGAGCTACACCAGCACCACAGAGCGGTGGAGGGGAGTTGAACCCCTGACCTTCTGCTTGGGAAGCAGACGTTCTACCAACTGAACTACCACCGCACTTAATACTAGTTTAAGCTTATTTCCTGGGTAGTGTCAAAATATCTCCTGGATTGATGATATCCGGATTGGCAATCTCGTTTGCTTGAGCAATGGCTGTCCATTGATAACCATCACCATAAGCTCTGACCGCAATTCCCCAAAGGTGATCACCCTTTTCAACAACATATTGACCACTCTCAATTACCGGACCAAAGACTGTCATTTCGGCCGCTTCCGGCTGAATGACGGCTGCCCGGGGAATGATTAATTTCTGATCAGGGTAGATCATATTAGGATTGTTCAGATTGTTTTCTTGGGCAATACTGACCCAATTATAACCAGAGCCATAGAAATCTTCAGCAATTTGCCAAAGGTCATCACCAGTTTTTACCTGATAGGTTTTAGGCAACGCTTCAGGTACGAGCTTTCCTTCCTCTTCAACTAATTTCACTTCACCAAGTTTTATTTCTTCTTGCTCTTTTGGAGTCTCGACGCTCCTAAAATAATTGAAAATAAGAACTCCAACGACAATAATCACTAAAGCCCCCAAAATCATACTGATGGTTGACTCATTGAGTTTGATACTTTTAAGAAGTCTTTTCAATCGGTTATTTTCCATCCTTTTTGAAAATACCTCCTTTCTGGGCAGAACTTGAGCAGTTTTCGGTAGCTATCGAGAAATTATTACCAAAGCTACTTCCTTTCGTAGCGTTGGCGGTCTCGACGATTAAGCTTCTCCATCATTTTATTAAAAGATTTATCTAAGTCAATATCCAATGAATTAGCTAGGCAGATTAAAGTGAAAATAATGTCAGCAATTTCATCGCCAATCTCTTTGTTTTTTTCATTAACTTTTTTCTTTTTTGAGCCAAAGCGGTGGTTTAACTCTCTAGCTAATTCACCAACCTCTTCAACTAAACGAGTGAGAATTTCTAATGGCTGGAAGTATTTAATCCTGAATTGATTAACCCAATCATTAACCTCTTTTTGGTAAGTAGCCAGCGACATAAGCGGGGCCGACGAGACTCGAACTCGCGACCTTCTGCGTGACAGGCAGACGCTCTAGCCAACTGAGCTACGGCCCCAGATGCCTATAGTAGCAGATTGTTGTTGCCCAGTCAACGTCTGTGATATGATAATTTTAGCATGGAAATGAGCAAAAGAATGAGTAATCAGGAGATTGCTCAATTACTGAAAGGAATGGCCGCAGCCTATCAAATAAAAGAGGATCAGCAGTTTAGAGTTAAGGCTTATGAAGAAGCGGCGGCCTCAATCGAACACGCCACCAGTAGTATTAAAGACCTTTGGGATGATGGTAAGCTCGAGGAAATTCCCAGTGTCGGTAAAGCCATTGCTGACCATTTAGATGAGCTTTTTCGAACAGGCAAAGTTAAACATTTTAATGAAGTCATGGCTAAATTCTCTCCAGCCATGTTTGAATTTCTTCAAATTCCTGGCGTTGGTGCCAAAACAGCCTATAAACTGGCTAAAGAATTGAGAATTAATAAGGCTAAAAGTGCTTTAGTTGAGCTTAAAAAAGCGGCCGAAAAAGGTAAAATTCGCCAAATTGAAGGTTTTGGTGAGGAATCAGAAAAGGCTCTGCTGGAAGGACTAGGCGAAATTGGCAAAAAAGGTAAGGCTGGTGAAAGAATGGCCCTGCCTTTTGCCGGTAGATTAGCCAAGGAAATTCTTGCCTATATGAAAAAGAATCCTCAGGTTAAACAAATTGAACCACTTGGCAGTTTAAGAAGGCAGGCAGCAACAATCGGTGACCTGGATTTTGGGGTAGCGACCAATAAGTCAAAAGAGGTCATTGACTATTTTTGTGCCTACCCCCAAAAAAAGGAAATTGTGGCCGCTGGTGGCAACACGGCTAGAATAATGACCAAAGATGACCGTCAAATTGACCTGAAAACCATGTTGCCCGATGCTTTTGGCGCTCTTCTTCAACATTATACAGGCTCCAAACAACATAATATTCATCTTAGAGAAATTGCTCAAAAAGAAGGTTGGAGTTTATCAGAGTACGGTATTAAGAGGAGTAAAAACTTTGTGAAAAAATATAAGAATGAAAAAGATTTTTATAATGAGCTGGGCATGGAATGGATTCCGCCTGAATTAAGAGAAGATACTGGGGAAATTGAGGTTGCCCAAAAAAAGGCTTTACCTAAGCTTGTCGAGTTAAAAGACATTAAGGGCGATCTCCATCTCCATTCAAATTATCCGATTGAACCTAGCCATGATTTAGGCACACCTTCTATTAAAGAAATGGTAATCAAGGCTAAAGAAATGGGTTATGAATATCTTGGTTTGAGCGAACATAATCCGAGCGTTAGTAAACATAGTGATAAACAAATTATTGACATTTTAAAGAGAAAAAAGGAGAGTATCGAACAATTTAAATCCTCGAACAAGAAACTTGTTCGTTCAATTCATTTATTCAATGGCTTAGAAATTGACATCAAACCTGATGGAGATCTAGCTGTGCCTGAAAAAGGCTTGATTTATCTGGATTATGCTATTGTCTCGATTCACGGCAGTTTTCGCCAATCAAGAGATGGGGCTACAAAAAGGGTTCTTAGAGCTTTAGAACATCCCAAAGCCCGGATTTTAGGCCACCCTACTGGCAGATTGCTTAATAAAAGAGAGGGCATGGAATTTGATTGGGAGAAAATCTTTGCTTTTTGCCGAAAAAGGAAGAAATATTTAGAAATTAGCGCTTGGCCTTATCGACTTGATTTGCCTGATATTTTAGTTCGAGAAGCCGTGAAAAATGGAGTGAAAATGGTAATTAATTCAGATGCACACAGTTTGGAAGAAATGGAATTAATGGAATATGGTCTTTCGGTGGCTCGTCGCGGCTGGGCCGAATCAAAGGATATTATTAATACTCTAAGTTATGCTAGGATAATAAAGATATTGAAAGGAGGTGAAGATTAAATGCCTTTTTTAGTAGTTTTCTTGGTTTTAATTGGGGGAATCATTCTCTATGTTTTTCTAACTTATAATAAGTTTGTTACCACCAAAACTCGAATTACAGCTTCGATCCAAGAAATCGGCAACCAGCTTAAGAGACAATCAAACCTAATTCCTAATTTAGTTAAATCGGTTAAAGGCTATATGAAGCACGAAAAGAAAATATTTGATAACCTGACTGAAGCGAGAAAAACAGTCAACACGGCTGTTAGTTCTAAAAATGCTCAGAAAATGGTTGATGCTAGTGTCCAGCTCGAAAAAGCTTTGGCACCAATTAGGGTTGTTCTTGAAAGTACACCAGAACTTCAAGCAGCCAAGCCAACGATGAAATTAATGGATGAGTTGCGCGATACAGCTGATAAATTAATGTACTCTCGAAGAACTTTAATTGACTTGTCAGCTGATTATAATGTCATGGTCGTTACTATTCCCAGTAAGTTTGTAGCCTCGATTTTTGGTTTTAAACAAGAAGAGGGTTTGAAGACACCGACTGAAGGAGTTCACCTTGAGGTTGATAATCAAGAAATGAAAGAGCCAAAAGTAGATCTCTGAAGAAAATGATTAACGTTTATGAGCAGGTAGATCAGAATAAACGGCGGAGCGCCGTAGTTATGGTGTTGTTTGTGGTCGTGATTACTTTTTTTGTCTGGGTCTTAGCCTATTTTCTAGGCTATGGTTTAGATATTGTTGGCTTAGCTTTGATTTTGGCTGGTTTAATGAGTTTTGCCAGTTACTGGTGGTCAGATAAAATTATTCTGGCTATTTCCAAAGCCAGACCGGCGGATAAAGAACGTGATTTTAATTTTTTCACTGTTGCCGAGAATTTGGCTATAGCCGCCCAAATACCAAA
>DATKWU010000013.1 GCA_035529375.1 Patescibacteria group bacterium | reverse complement strand
CTCCAATGAGCTATGTCGCCTCAGGGATTACCGGCGCCTCGCCGATTTGGAACCAAATTATGACCTATGCCTTAAAGGATATGGAGCAAGAATGGCCAATGAAACCTGAAGGCGTGGTTGGCGCTAATGTTTGTGTTTTATCTGGAAAAATGCCTAATCCTGATTCCCCTTGCGAAACCCGTTTTGAATATTTTATTGAGGGAATGGTTCCCTCAGAAACCGAGAATTTAAAAACTTTTATCGAAATCGATAAAACTACCGGCCAAATGGCTAATGAGAAAACTCCGCCGGAAAATCGAGAACTCCAAGAACACCAGGTTATTTATGATCCTCTCGGCGCTCCCTATTGCCTTGACTGTATTCCACCAACCGAAGCAATGATTATCAGTCCTTACCTACCTCTTCCTTCTCAAACTTCTCCTTCACCTCAGCCTTAAAATAAGGTAAAATAGCAATGATGGCGGTTAAAAGGACAGGCACTATCTATACCGCCAAGAAACTTCGATCCAAGCAGAAAGCTGCCCCGGGTTTTTTTGGCAAAATCAAGGAATTAAACCTAATCAGTTGGTTAGGTTTAATTATCAAATTAATTGGTAAACCTTTTTATTGGCTCTTGCTCACTCTTGTTTTTATTAGTAGTTACTTCTTCCTCTTCGCTAAAAGTCTATGCCAACATCTCTTCTCTCTACTCCTTTACCGAATTGAAATTAAATTGCCTAAAATTCATCTACCGCGTTTTCATCTTCCCAGACCATCAAAAAAATGGTTCGCTTTTTTTCTGAGTTTTTGTTTATTGATTCTCTTTTCTATCTCATTTTTCTTTATCATCTTTAAAGATCTACCCCAACCTCAGCGTTTGATGACTCGAGACCAAATCGTTTCTACTAAAATTTATGATCGCCATGGCGAACTTTTGTATAAAATCTATCACAATCAAAACCGAACTCTTGTTCCCCTTTTAGATATTCCCTTGTCTTTAGTCCAAGCAACCATTGCGATTGAAGACGCTGAGTTTTATCATCACCACGGCCTTTCTCCTAAAGGCATTATTCGGGCCTTTCTCGCTAATCTCCGTTCAAGAAAACTTTATGGTGGTTCGACCATTACCCAACAGTTAGTCAAGAATGCCCTTTTGACACCAGAGAGAACCTTGCAGCGAAAAATTAAGGAAATTATCCTGGCTCTTTGGGTTGAATCAAAATTCTCCAAAGACGAAATTCTTCAAATGTATTTCAATGAAGTTGGCTATGGTGGTGCCGCCTACGGAATCGAAGAAGCAGCCCAAATGTATTTCGGTAAATCCGTCAGAAATCTCAACTTAGCCGAGTCGGCTCTCTTAGCTGGCTTACCTGTTTCCCCCACAACTTTCTCTCCTTTCGGTGCTTATCCGGAACTAGCTAAATCTCGTCAACTGACTGTCTTGAGGAGAATGAAAGAAGAAGGTTTTATTGATGAGAAGGAATTCGCCCAAGCCCGAGAGCAAGAGTTAAAATTTGCTCCCCAGAAAACTGATATCAAAGCGCCTCACTTTGTCATGTATCTTAAAGAATTATTAGTTGATCAATATGGCCTCAGACAAGTAGAAGAAGGCGGTTTAGAGGTTATTACTTCACTTGATCTAGACATTCAAAATCAAGCTCAAAAAATCGTCAGAGATGAAGTAACTAAACTCGGCCGGTTTTACATCACTAACGGGGCGGTTTTAGTCACCAATCCCCAAACAGGAGAAATCTTAGCGATGGTTGGCTCTCAAGATTATTTTGATTCCGAGAATGACGGCAACGTCAATGTCACCCTTCGTCCCCGTCAACCTGGTTCGGCTATTAAACCGGTTAACTACTCAATCGCTCTAGAAAACGGTTTCACACCGGCAACCATTATCCCTGATACACCGATTACCTACCAGATACCCGGCCAGCCGCCTTACTCTCCTCAAAATTATGATCATCGCTTCCATGGCAACGTCCCTCTTCGTATTGCTCTTGCTTCTTCTTATAATGTCCCTGCCGTTAAAGTTTTATCTGCTTTTGGGGTCGAGAGAATGATTAAACGTGGCCAAGAAATGGGGATCACTACTTGGGAGGATCCTTCGAGATTTGGCCTCTCACTGACTTTGGGTGGGGGTGAGATTAAAATGATTGATTTGGCGGTTGTTTACGGTACACTCGCTAATTTAGGCATGAGGGTTGATCTTAATCCGATCTTAGAAGTAAGGAATTATAAAGGAGAAACATTAAAACAAAACCAAAGGTTGAAAGCCCAGAGAGTTCTGGCACCTAATGTTGCCTATCTTCTAACTGATATTCTCGCTGATAACGCAGCTCGGACACCGGCTTTTGGTACTAATTCGGTTCTCAATATTCCCAATCATCCTCATGTTGCCGTCAAAACTGGTACAACCCAAAATATGAGAGACAACTGGACAATTGGCTACACCCCTGATTATTTGGTTGCTGTTTGGGTAGGCAATAACGATAATACGCCAATGAGTTATGTCGCTTCAGGGATTACTGGCGCTTCACCGATTTGGAACCAAATCATGGATAACTTGCTTAGAAAAATACCTGATCAAGAATTTCCTAGACCCGAGGAACTGATTCAAGTGGAAATCTGCCCGACAACCGGCACTTTACCTTGCGAAGGCTGTGGCGGCAAACAGGAGTTATTTTTACCTGGAACCGAACCAAAAACTCATTGTGATCCAGAAAAAATAAAGGAAATCAAAGAGCAGTCTCAAAATCCCAAACAATCTGAGTAATTTGGGGCAAAACCTCTAAAGCTTCAGACTCACGCGCGTCCTCAGTCATTATCACTAAAACAAATGGGGGTTCAGCAAAAATTATGCCAGCATCAGAATAAACACCGGTTAAAGTTCCAATTTTATGAGCAACACGAATATTCTCAGGAACACCCTGGGGCAAACGATCTTCAAAATCAGTTTCCGTTAAAAACTGAAGGAGTTCATCAGTATTTTCTTGATTAATCAGTTCACCCTCATAAAGTCGCTTAAACAACAAGCCAACTTCCTCGGGTGTTATTTTTTCTATTATTTCCTCTTTAGTAACCTGACGCATAATTTTAAAAGCGGTATTGTCTGAATGTTGGGCCATATACTCGATCAGTTGTCGATAAGTATACTGACTGCCTGCTAGTTCTGATTGGAGAAGACCGGCTCCTTGAACCTTATCTTCTTCTTTGAGAGTATATTTAGTTTCTAAATTAACTTTACCTTCTTCTGCTTGTTGATAAGCAGCAATCATCACCGGCAGTTTATTTAGAGAAGCCGCTGGAAAAACCTTCTCTTGGTTTAAACCGTAATTATAGCCATCTTTAAACCGATAGACATAAATGCCATAAGTCCCTGATAAATCTTGGGTTAATTCCTTAAGCTGGATTATAGTCTGATCAGGATTAAAATGTCCTTTCGGTAGACGGGAAATAACTTTGGGCGCCGTAATTTTTTCCCAAATCTTAGGAGCCTCTGCCTGAAGATAGAAAAGAACACTGGCTAAAACCGTCACAATAAACAAAACAATGATCGCTTTTCTCCCCTCGCCACGATGCTCTTTTCTTTCTTGTTTTTTGATTGGCTTAATACCAGGAAGGGCTTGCTGTTCGCTTTTAGGTTTAAAAATCATTTTAACAAGTAGTATGAATTAAAGCATTAACTCGTTTGCCTTCTTTGATCAATTGATTATAGCGCTTCACCACTCCAGGAGTAAGCGTTGTTTGTAATTCAATCTTTCTTTTTTCCAGTTCTTTTTTAAAACCATCATCTAACCTAACCAAGCCACTCCAACCAGTAGCCACCAGAATGATTTCCGGATTGCCAGAGAGAAGTTTTTCTTTCTCCCAATCGCCTATTTGGTGAGTGGTACCAAAAAGCTCATGTAATTTATCGCTTCTTCTCTCAATCACCTGATCACCAAAAATCAACACTTGATGATAGTTTCGACCATCAATCTTGACTTCCCCCCAAGAAACTTTACCAATTCTAGGCATGGTGATAAACTCCTGACACTTTTATTTTAAATTTTTTAGCTACCTTTTCAAAATCAACTCCCACCTGGCCAAGATAATCAGAATTTTTAAATTTTTCTTTTTTAAAAAGAGGCAAAAACTGAGGATAATGTTTTTTTAGAAGATTAATTAAGGCTGTCCAATTTTCTCCCCGAGTATTCAAGGTTTCACCCATAGCCGTATCAAGATAACGATGAGTCACTTTAAAAATCGCTTCAAAATCAGTAAAGTAAGGCAGGATTGGACCAAGATGAATATAGGTAGCCACATCTGCCTGATGCAATTTTTTTAAGGCTTCAACTCTTTCCTTAGGTAAGGCCACCCTGGGTTGAAAAATTCGGGTGGCTCTTTCATCCATGGTGATAAAACTCATCCCTACTTCAATCTCTTTGAACTTTTTGAACAAATCAATGTCGCGAACCACTAATTTTGACTGAGTCAAGATGCTAACTGGGAAATTAAATTGAGAAAGAATCTCTAAACATTGGCGGGTTAATTTGTACTTTACTTCGATTGGTTGATAGGGATCGCAAACTGATGAAAGAAAGATTGTTGGCTTGCTTCTCAGTCGTCTAATATCCTTAATTAAAACTTCAGGGGCATTGATTTTAGCGTCAACAAAAGAACCCCAGTCTTCGTTATCATGACCGGTGTATCGCTTCATATAGCGAGCATAACACCAAACACAATTATGAAGACAGCCAACATAAGGATTAATCACATAATCACAACCCGGTAATTTACTAGGGGAAAGAATAGTCCGACAAAGCCTTTCTTTGATTTTAACCATCAGTTATATTTTACCAAAGTTTTCGGGTTTTGTTCAGGGGAAATTTTCAAGAAAATATCTGAGTAATAGAGATGTGCAAAACTAGCCTTTTTCCCAATGATAGTTGAGTTTTTTATTAAGCCAAAAATCTATTTCCTTTTCTCTAATTAGACCGGCTTTCGCCCCAAATTGGGTGACGGCTGCCGCTCCATTAGAAACCCCCAATTTTAGCGCTTTTTCTAAATCCCAACCTTTAGCCAAACCGGCAATTAAACCGGCGCCAAAACCATCACCGGCGCCAGTGACTTCAACCACTTTCATTTTAAAGCCATCAGTAATTAATTTACCTTTTTGAGGGACACAAACATGGGCTCCCTTGGAACCTTCGGTGGTTACCACCATCACTTTAGGTAAAGTTAAACAAGCTTTATCAAAAACTTTATCATCAACAATCGTCACCCCTAGAAGCTTGGCCGCTTCCTCTCGATTAAGGATTAAAATATCAAAATCCTGGGCAATTTTTAAAAACTTTTTTTTCTGCTCTAATTCTTTTCTGCCCGGATTAACGGCCATTTTAATACTATTTTTCTTGGCATAACTAGTTAATTCCTCAATTAAAGCTAAATTACCTTCCAAAGAAGATAGATAAAACCAAAAAGCATTAAGTTTTTTGAAATCAATTATCTTCTTATCTAAGCGGGTGCCACCACGATAAACCAGAATTGTCCGATCGCCATCTGGAGAAACAAGAATGGTCGAATAGTCAGTTTCTTCACCCTCAATTTGAACCAAAAACTGGTCATCGACCCCTTCTTTTTTAATCTCTTGGCGAATGATTTTCCCAGCAAAATCCCAGCCGCTCCGAGCGACCACCGCCGCCTTCAATCCCAAGCGAGAAAAACCAACGGCCGTATTGGTCCCTCCTCCACCAGAACAAATCACCAGTCTTTCTACTTCTGATTTAGTACCATAGGGAACAGCAATCGCTTTGTTGGTAAAAAATTCAGTTGATCGGATCACCTTAATATCCGACGAAGTCAGGAAAACGTCAAGAACAGCAGAGCCGAAGGAGATGGTGTCGAATTTCATAATTGATTAGTTTGGTCTTCAGTGGTGGGCGTGGTTGCCTTACCTTCTGAACCAAAAAGCCTAATTTTTTCCTCAACCACTTTCTGAACGGCAGCAATAACCGGTGGCATAATCTTGTAAATGGCAACCTCTTCTGAACCTTTTAAAACGTTTTCCAAAGTCTCCCGGTAAGCTACCCGTAGTTCGGTATTGACATTAATTTTGACAACCTTGCCAAGATTAATTGCTTGTTTAATATCCTCCTCAAGTAAACCGGAACCACCGTGAAGAGAAAGGAAACAAGGTAATTTCTCGGCAATCATTCTCAAACGTTCCAAATCAAGTTTTGGGGGCTGCTTATAGGTTCCATGAAGATTGCCAATAAAAACCGCCAAAATATCGACACCTGTTTGGCTAACAAATTCAGCCGCTTTTTCTGGGTCAGTATAACTACCACTGGCTTGAACCGATTCAGGCTCTTCTTGATGCGGGGCTGAGGTGCCTAAAATCTTATCAAATTCACCCTCAACCAGAATTCCTTTTTCGTGTGCTTGTTGAACAATCATCTTGGTAATTTTAATGTTTTCCTCATAAGCCAAATCAGAACCATCAAAATGAATCAAATCAAAACCCGACTCAATCCCTTCTTGAGCTTCTTCTAAACCCAAAGAATGATCAAGGTTGGTTAAAATCGGCAAGCCTGTTTCTTTTTTGAAATTTTCAACCACACAATCAAAATTCTGGTGACCAAAGAATTTTATTTCCCCAGGTGAAGCTTCAATAAGAAGGGGTGACTTAAGTTCAACTCCAGCCTGAATTACGCCCTTAATAATTTCCAAATCACCAGCATTGAAAGATCCTAAAGCATAACCACCGCTTTTAGCCAGGTTCAAAATTTCTTGGACATTCATTTTTTCGCTCCTTTAATAATCGCCACTGCTTTAGAGGTGCCAATTCGATCGGCTCCTTTTTCAAGAAAGGCAACCGCCTGTTTATAAGTATTGATTCCTCCAGCTACCTTGATTTTTATTTTCTCCCCAACTACGCTCCTGATTAACCCGACATCTTCCAAGCTTGCGCCTCTTGATCCCCAACCTGAATTGGTTTTAATAAAGTCTGCTCCAGATTTAAAGACGATCTCGCTCGCTTTTTTAATTTCACTCTCAGTCAATAAACTGGTCTCAATAATAAATTTTATTAAAGTATTACCTTTAATATTTTTAGCGGCCGCAATCACCGCTTCCATTTCGGCTAAGACCTGATCCTCCTTACCCGCCTTAAACAAACCGACATTCATCGAGACATCAAGCTCATCAGCCCCTTTCTTAGCCGCCTCAATGGCTGTCAAGACTTTTATATTTTGGGTTTCTTGACCTAAGGGAAAAGCAATCACCGTGCCTACGACTCCGTCAGCCATTATCTCTTTGGCTAAAGAAACATAGCAGGGATTAACAAAAGCCGCATGAAGTTGATATTTTTTGACCGCTTGACAAAGGGCTTTAATCGTTGCCGGCGTCGCCTCAGGATGATGGTTAGCCAAATCAAGGCACCAGGCTAAATCCTTTTTTCTCATTTCTTATTGCCTCCCACTAAAATAGCTTCATCAAGTAAGCGACAACAATAACCCCATTCATTGTCATACCAAGCGACAACCTTAACCAAATCATGATCCACCACCTGAGTCAGATTAAGATCAATAATGGCCGAAGCGGTTGAACCAAGAATATCAGTTGAAACTAGAGGTTCTTCGGTTACCTCGACAATGCCCTTGTATTTACCCTTAGCCGCCTTCTTAAAAATCTGATTCACTTCCTCAATTGTCGTTCTCTTAGTTACCAAAAAAACAAAATCAGCAATGGAACCACAGGCTACTGGGACTCGATAAGCCATACCATCAAAAAGACCAGAGATCTCGGGAATAACCCGAACTGTAGCTCGAGCCGCCCCAGTAGTTGTAGGCACAATATTAAGCGCTGCCGCTCTTGCCCGCCGTAGGCTTTTACCTGAACCGTCAACTAATTCCTGGTTAGCCGTATAAGCGTGAATCGTACTCATCATCCCCTTTTCAATCCCCAAATTCTCCCAAATTATTTTGGTGACAGGGGCAACACAATTGGTTGTACAAGAGGCATTATTGACCACACTACCCCGATATTTTTCTTCATTAACGCCAACGACAAAAGAGGGCGTGTCTTCCGAAGGAGCGGAAATGATCACCTTTTGGGCCCCTGCCTGAATATGCTTTTTAGCATCAATTCCCTTAGTAAAAATACCGGTGGCTTCAATAACAACGTCAACCCGATGCTTATCCCAAGGAATTTTAGCGGGATCGGGCTGGGCTAAAATTGGAATTCTCTCTTTGCCAAAAATCAAGCCGCCAATTTCATCACCTTTATTTTTCGCTTCAAACTCAAAATTTTCTCTAAATTGGCCATAAACTGAATCATACTTCAACATATGAGCCCAACCTCGGACATCCATACTCCCTGAAGTGTTGATGGCGACAATTTTAATCCTGTTTTTATAATGGTTCCTGGCGGCCCGAAAAGTGACTCGGCCAATCCGGCCAAAACCATTAATCGCCAATCTGATCATTCTTGCCTCTCTTTTTTAATTGCTTCAACTCCTGGTAAGGTCCCTTCTGCTAAAAATTCCAACATCGCGCCCCCTCCAGAAGAAATATAATCAATCTTGTCTACTAAACCAAATTTAGTTAAAGCCGCCTCAGTATCGCCACCGCCAATCACCGTATAAGCCCTGCTTTTAACCACTGCCTGAGCAATCCGTTTCGTCCCTTGATTATATTCTTCCTTTTCAAAAGCACCCATCGGCCCACTCCAAATAATTGTTCCGGCCTTTCTAATTATTTTTTCAAATTCTTTAATCGAAGCTTCGGTAATATCTTCACCATCACGCTTCAAGTCACCACTAACTTTTTCTTTTTTTACTAATTTTGGGAAGCCATTATAAATAACCAATTTTCCGCCAACCAAAATAGAATCAGCCCAACCAATCATTTTCCTGGCCGCTTCAATTTTACTGTATTTAACTCCACCCAAAATAACGACCACGGGTCGGCGTGGGTTTTGGAGAACCTTAGTTAAAGTCTCTACCTCTTCAACTAAATCTAAACCAGCGGCTGAGGGTAAATAGCGGGGAATACCGACAATCGAAACGTGTTGACGGTGAGAAACGGCAAAAGCATTATTAATGTAAATTTCGCCTAATGAGGCTAATCTTTTAGCAAACCCCTTATCATTCCTCATCTCCCGAGCATCAAAACGCAAATTTTCTAAGAGCAAGATTTCTTTGGGTTTCAGTTCCTTAACCGCTCTTTTGGTCTTTTCCCCTAAAACTTCGGCTGATAAACGAACTTCTTTACCTAAAAGCAAACTTAATTTTTCGGCCACCGGCTTTAAGCTCAAACCTTTAACCACTTTCCCTCCAGGACGATCAAGATGGGCCAAGCCAATCACTTTTGCCCTTTGGGAAAATAAATAATTAAGGGTTGGAATGGAGTCTTCAATTCTAGTGACATCAACTACTCGACTATCTTGGCCTAAAGGAACATCATAATCAGCTCGAAAGAGAACTGTTTTCTCAACCAGATTAAGATCTTTAACGCTGGGCAGTTTCATTTTTTCTTAGCTTTGTCTTCTTTTATCTTTGCAATTACCTTTTCAACTAACTTAACCGGATCTCGGTCAAAAATTACTTTTCTTTTGCCTTTTTTAGCTACCTCAAGGATTCGTCTAATTTCGTCGGCCACTCCCCCTGAACCTTCCAAAATTCCGACGATTTCGTTTTCTTCAAAAGCGGCCGTAAATTCATTCAGGGTCCCAATTCGACCATCAATAATAATCGTGGCATCACTACTCCGAACCATTAAAAGATTCCTGCCAGTATAACCAAACTCAGCATAAATAATATGATCAAAGACTTTAGGGTCCATGGGCAGATGATATTTATTTTTGTGTTCGGCTTCACTTCCGGCCGGCGAAAAACCAATATTATTCCCCCTCGCTTTTTTAGCCGCCTTAGCCGCCTCATAAGGTACTCCTGAAGTCGCCCCGGTCACTAAAACATGACCTTTCTTAGCAATTTCTCGACCAACAACCCGGGCTAAAGGATAAGCACCTTCAGCATTTTTTCCTGATTCACCACCACTAACACAAATTTTGTATTGGTTTTTCATTTAAAACCTCCAACTAAATCGAGTAATTCTTCTTCTGGTTTTTCTGCCAAAACGACGTCAGTAGCCACCAAAATCCCTTTAGCCCCTAGTTTTAAAGCGATTTTAACATCTTTCTGCGAATGGATTCCCGCCCCTACTAAAACCGGGATTCCTTTTATAGCTTCAGTAAAATCTTTAATCACCTCAGGTTTAGTTGAAGCAACTGAATCCGTCTGACTACCAATAAATTCGGGCGGTTCATAAGCTAGAAAATCTGGCCTGGCCTCGAGAATCGCCTGAGCTTCTTCGAGATTATCCGCACAAACTAAAACTTTTAATTTTAAAGCGCGACAGCGTCTAATTGTCTCTTTGACCACTTCGACAGGCAGTTTGCATTCTGAATGATTCAAGAGAGTGCCTTTAGCCCCAGCTGCCACTATGGCTTGAGGTAAAATCTGGCCAGTATTGGACCCAAAGCCAATATCATCAAGGTGCTGGGACCAAACTGGAAAACCTTGACTTGATAAGGAAAAAAGGTCAACTGACTGAACAAGAGGAATAACTTTAACCGAAGTTTTCCTTTCCACCGCCTGGCAAATCTTAGCCAATTTAACGGCTTCTTTACCTGTGCCTTCTTGGTAGGTCTTAAAATTAACAAATATCATCTCTCTTCATCATAACTTCTTCATTCTTGCCATTCAAGCTTCGATTCGAGCGTAAAGACCAAAGGCCGCTAAAACGACGGCGACTAATAACCACTGAGTTGAAGCTAAAATAAGATCTTGATAAAGAAAACCCCAAGTGGCAGCCAAAACCGAAAGAGCCGAACCGACCATTAAAACTTGAGAAAGAGTCCTCCAGTCTTTTTTCTTAATTTTCATTTTCTTTCACCCCCCTTCCTATCAAAACTTTCCTCTATTTCATTGTACAATATTCTTGATGAAAGCAAAATTTATTAGTTTCCTCATCTTGTTTTTAATTCTCATCTTTCTTTTGTTTAATTCTGGCCTCTTTCTAAATAAAACCGAATTAACTAAAAACACTTTTCCTCAATCTCTTTTCGGCCTTCTTTTAAGAGAAAAAGAAGAAGCGATTACGTTGATCGCCGTTGGTGACGTCATGCTTGGCCGGAGCGTTAATGCCAAGATGCGCTCTTTAAACGATTTCACTTATCCCTTTTTAAAAACCGCTTCCCTACTCAAATCAGCTGACTTAACCTTTATTAATCTGGAGTCACCTTTTTATTCTGATTGCCCAACGACTAATGAAGGAATGATTTTCTGTGCTGATCTAAAAGTAATTGAAGGTTTACTTTTAGCTGGGATTGATATTGCTAATTTAACCAATAATCATATTAGAAACTACGGGAATGAGGGATTAAATTTAACCCAAAATCTCCTTTCTGAAAGTAAAATTGATTTTCTTGGGCCCGAAAAGAATTTTATTATCAAAGAAATTCGGGGAACAAAAATCGGTTTTCTAGGTTTTAACCTTACTTCAGGCTACCAAAAAGAAAAAATTATTGAACAGGTTGCCAAAGAAAAAGATAAAGTAGCCATTCTGATTGTTTCCTTTCATTGGGGAATCGAATATGCTCCAGAACCCTCTTTAAAACAAATCGAATTAGCTCATCAAGTCATTGACGCCGGCGCTAATTTAATCTTAGGTCATCACCCTCATGTTAGCCAAAAAATAGAAGATTACCACGACGGCAAAATTGTTTATTCCCTAGGCAATTTTGTCTTTGACCAGCCGTGGTCTGAAGCCACCAAAAAAGGCTTGATTGGAATCTTTACTTTTCAAAGAGACAAATTAGTTAAAAGTGAATTCAAAGAAATTTATATTCAAAACTATTCCCAGCCAGAATTGATTGAAAGATAGATTATTTTTTCTTTTGCTGATAATCCTTAATTGCCTTTTTCAAAGCCGCGGCCGCCAAAACTGAACAATGAATCTTGGCAGGCGGCAAACCACCTAAAGCCTTGGCAATTGATTGCCTGGTCATCTTTTGGGCTTCAGCAAGAGTTTTACCCTTAACCATGATGGTTAACATGCTTGAGCTAGCAATCGCCGCCCCACAACCTAAGGTTTGAAATTTGATGTCCTTAATATATTCTTGATCTTTCTTTTTCCCTACTTTAATAAACAAGCGCATGACATCACCACAAACCGGATTACCCTCGGTCCCCATGCCATCAGGATTTTTAATTTCTCCCAGATTCTGGGGATGACGAATGTGTTTCATCACCTTTTCAGAATAAAGACTTGGATAAAGATTGCCGAAATCAGCCATTTTTAAACTCCTTTTGGTGCCATTCTCCTTAATTTTTTAACAATGATTGGTAAAATTTTAATCACATAATCAACTTCCTCTTGAGTTGTTTCTTTACCTAAAGAAAAACGTAAAGAACCATGAGCTTCCTCTACCGGAATACCCATGGCCGTCAAAACATGGGAGGGTTCTAGGATACCCGAAGTACAAGCTGAACCTGAAGAAGCGGCAATGCCTTGATCCGACAATTCTAAAAGCATGGCCTCGCCTTCAGCCCCTTTAATCACAAAAGAAGCAATATCAGGCAACCTCTTGGTTGGATGACCAGTTAATTGAGCATTAGGAACGTTGGCTAAAACTCCCTTGATCAATCTGTTTCCAAGCTTGGTCACTTGCTTAACAGCGTCCTTTTTTTCCTTGTCAGCAATTTTAATTGCCTCACCTAAGCCAATAATTAAAGGAACGGCTTCGGTTCCAGGCCATAAACCCTTCTCATGATGACCACCAAAAGTAATTGGTTCAATTTCAATCCCCTTTCTAAGATACAAGACACCAACACCCTTGGGACCGCCAAACTTATGGGCGCCAAAGGTCATTAAATCCACCCCTAAATTCTTAACCTTAAAATCAAGATAATCAATGACCGCCGCCGCATCGGTATGAAAAGGAAGATTACTTTTTCTGACTAAACGACTAATTTCTTTAATTGGTTGAATCGTACCCATCTCATTATTGGCATACATAATGGTAATCAAAACAGTTTCTTGATTTATTGCTTTTTCCACGTCTTTGGGATTAACCATTCCGTGTTTATCAACCGGAATAACCATCAGTTTAAAACCTTCTTTTTCCAAAGCTCGACAAACGTCCAAAACCCCATGATGTTCAATGGCAGAAGTAATAATCTGATTGCCTTTACCTCTTTTTTTCGCGGCTCGAGCGACGCCTTGAATAGCTAAATTACCACTGGTGGTGGTTGTTCCCGTAAAAAAGATTTCTGAAGTTTGACAACCTAATACCTGGGATACCTGACTACGAGCTGACTCAACTGCTTCTCTTGCCTCTCGTCCCCAGGAGTGAACCGAGGAAGGATTGCCAAATTTCTCTTTAAAATAAGGAAGCATTCTCTGTAAAACCCTGGAATCAACAGGCGTCGTCGCCGCGTAATCAAGATAAACTTTTTTCATTTGATTAAATCCTTCAAAGTTTTACCTTCAATTGTTTCTCTCACTTTATCACCGACTTCAGTCCAAACATCCTTTTGGCCACAAATCATCGCCTTAGGACAACCAAAACAAGCCCCAATCTCCACTGGTCCCTCCAAAATCTCAACTATCTCGGCAACGGAAACCTTTTGAGGCTGTTTCTTTAAAAAATAACCGCCACCTTTGCCTTGTTTGGCCTCAATCAAGCCAGCTTCCCGTAAAGGCACAATTACCTGTTCTAGGTACTTAAAAGGTAGTTTTTTCTGTTTAGCAATTTGCCGCAAGGCGATTGGACCTTGACCATAATTTTTTGCCAAGGCAATCATTAATTCCAAACCATAATCAGTCTTTTTAGTTAAACCAAACATTTTTCTTTAAATAAGTAACTCCTACTATCAAGGTAGGAGTTTACAGCTAGGGAAAATATTTGTCAAGAGTCTTTTTTTTAATCAGGAATTCTTTTTCCTCTTGAGTCATGACATTTGTTAGCTTTGGCGCTACAATCAACCCCGCCACAAGCCGAGTCATTCTCAAAAACTTGAGGACATTGACTGATAAGAGGATCCTCAAATTCAACACATCCACCTTCTGCTCCACTACCAGGAGCACAAGCATAGTAAAGTACACAATCCTTATTCACCCGAATATTAGTACTCGCCAAACCATAGTTATATTTACACTCTGGCCCGCAACCATTTCGACAACCAACTTTATCAATCCCAGAGTCTTGAATATTCTCCAAATTCGTCAAGATTTTGAACCACTGGCTACATTCTTCATCTTCAACTTCATAGCCGTAACCTATTCCCTTAGGATCGCAGGGAAAATTTTTTAAATAAGGCTCACCTTCTAAACCAAAGTCCTCACCACACTTAGGTAATTCCTGAGGAAAGCAATCATAATCAAAATAATAATCATAAAGAGCCACTTTAATTAACTGAAGATCTGCTTTGCGATGGGCATCCCTGGCTTTTTTTAATTGAGGGGGAGCGTTAACGGCTACCAGAATAAACAAGAGGCCTAAAACCGTTATCACAACCAACAATTCAATCATTGTTAGGCCTTCTCTTCTCTTCATTATTTCTACTATAACAAATTAATCGGGAATTTTAATAGCCAACCACATCGCCCAGAGGTGGCCCGGCTGGCTCAGCTTCCTGAAAAATTTCTTGACGGTTTTCTCTTAACTGATCAACCAAACTCAAGAGTTTTTCCTTTAACTGACTAACAACTCTTGGATTGGTCCTGGCTAAATCAAACTTATCATTTAAATCAGTTCTAATATTAAAAAGCTGATCTTCACCGGTAAAAAAATCATGGATTAATTTGTAATCCCCTAAAATAATAGCTCTTTTTTCAGTCCCCCGACCCGTTCCTTCAGAAAGAATTTCCTTATCAGGCAGAAATTGACCTTCAATCAAAGGTTTAAGACTTCTACCTTTTGCTTCGCTGGGAATTCTTTCACCTATTAAATCAATGATGGTTGGAAAAATATCAATCAAAGAAACATTCTGATAAACTTTTCTCGGTTCAATTCCTGGACCAACAATAATCAAGGGAATCTTGATTGTCTCCTGATAAAAAGTCAGACCATGACCCAAACCACCATGATCCCAAAGTTCCTCACCGTGATCAGCCGAAATAATTAAAACTGTCTTTTCCATCAGATCTAATTGGTCCAACTTTTCCCAAACCTGACCGATAGCGGCATCAACCAAGCTGACATCACCATCATAAAGTTCGACTAGAGCCTGTTTATCAATTTCTCGCCAGCGAATTTTATCTGGCTGATAAGCACTCGCTTTTCGCAATTCTTGCTCTCGACTCCGACTAATTTCCTTAAGGTCAGGACTGTAATCAGGCCCTGGATCGTAAGGAGCATGGGGATCAATATAATGAAGCCAGAGAAAAAAACGCTTGTCCTGGAAGTCTTCTAGCCAAGGTAAGGCCCAACGATTAATTTCCCAAGCCCGAGTCTCAAACTGTTTGAGCCCAGAGGGACCTACCAGAAAAGTGTAATAATTGGCTAATCTTTTCTCGACGCCGGGGATTCGATTAAGAAGGAGAGTTAAAGCCATGTTCTTAAAATGAAACTGATAGTGATAGGGCATGAGTTTTTCAAGATTGACAAAGCCATCAAAACCCTGATCAAAACCCCGAGGTACAGAAAGAAGTTCATTAGTTAGAATCGCTTGGGTATTATAACCTAAGGTTTGCATTCTCTCGGCAATGGTTTCAACCTGATTGGTTAAACGATTGGTTCTTTCAATCTCGCCAAAAGATAGATTGTCGACACTAATTTTTAATTCCGTGGGTAAACGCGAGGAAACCATTGAAGCTAAAGAAGGCAAAGTCCAGGGTGCATTGACAAACATTTGTTCAAAAACAACCCCCTGTTCAGCAATTTGGTCAAGCTGAGGAGTAACTCTTGACTGATAACCATAGGCGCCAAGATGGTCAGCCCGCTGGGCATCAATCGTTAATAAAACAATATTCGGCTTTTCTGAAGTGGCTACCTGATTAATTTTGGCTTTTTTGGGCAAACCAGGTAACCCGTTAAAAAAATGATTAACGGTCAAGCCAAGAACCAAAAAACTTAAACCCACAAAAAGAAATAAAGAAAATCCGGCGAAGACTTGGCGAACCCTTAACCAAATTTTTTTCTTTTTTTCTAAAAAAACAACCAGAGTAAAGAAGAGAAAACCAAAAAAAGCACCACTTAAACTAGCCATTGTTATAACCAAACCGAATATTATTTTCTTTTGAAAAACGCTTTGGAGACGACCAAAAAGGAAAATAAAAACCACCAAGCCAATCAGAAAACCTAAGTTAGCAGGAATCAGCCAATTAGATTTTTTTGGCTTCTTTTTTATTAGCCAACCAAAAATTAAAGCAAAAATCACGCCTAAAAGAGCGAAAAAGACAGCGTGGAGAAAAAGAATAAAAGCAATCGCGATTAAAGAAGTTAAAGGAAAAACCGCTAAGTCATGGAAAGAAGACAAAAGAATTGAAGTCGATTGTTGGCAACCAAAAGCCATACCAATCAAACTCCCTGTCACCAAACCGGTTAGTAAATTTTTTTTCATTATTTGATTAATTTATTAAGGATTAAGGCAATTATTACGCCGCCAACAATAATTCCTAGAGATAACTTAATTCCTAGAATTCTTTGCCAGCCTACTTGTTTAAGACTAATTTCATCGAACCAAACCGTCCCGCTACCCTCAACTAAACACCAAATATCAGCGGCGATCGCTTTTTCTGGGGGAGTAAAAATGGTTTCGTAGCGCGTCCATTTGGTCGTCCGTTGATGATCTGGCGTTCTGGCAGTCAAACCTACCTGACCACCTAATTCATCAACAAAAACAACTTCAAAACGAGCAAAACCATCTAAATCCTGACTTTTAATAAAGCCAATCAAATCATATTTGCTGCCTGGTTTGACTGGATAATATTGGTGCCAAAAAATCTGACCGGTACCATCGTAATCGATCCGAGCACTCCGCTGGCCATCTTTAAAAACATTTTTTTCCCAACCAAAAGTTCCCTGCCCTTCAGCTAAAAGATTTCCCCGAATCCAATTATCGGGCCAATCATCACCATCTTTATCTTTTTCAAAGCTACCTAAAAAATTAGTATCATCCTTTCTCTCCGAAGCATTCCTGAATTCCCAAACAATTTTACCTTCAGGCGTCACTTCAATCACCCGAGCGTGAGAAGAATCACTAATCAGAGTGTTACCATTGGCTAAACGATCGGCTTCATAAGGAAAACTTAAAAAGTCGGCATACTCCCACACTATCTCACCATCAGTTGTCACCTCAATCACCCGATGATGACGAGCATCAGTAATTAAATAATGACCGTTTTCCAATTGATCAACGTCCCGTGGCCAATAAAGAGGATTGTCTTCTTCTCCCTTATAAGACCAAACTACCTGACCAGCACTATTAACCTCAATTACCTGATCATTCTCTGAATCACTAATTAGGGTGTTACCATTGGCTAAACGGTCGGCGTTATGAGGTTGATTTAACTGCTTTTTCTGCCAATAAATCATTCCTGAACGATCAATTTCCAAAACTCGGTCATGATTTCGATCGGTAACTAAAAAATGACCATTGGCAATTTCTTCAGCATCATTGGGATAATCTAAACGAGTGTCATCAACTAATTTTCCATTGGGCCAACTTTCTGAAGACCAAACGACTTCTTTATCTCGATTAATCTCCAGCAAACGATCATTAGTCGTATCAGCAATTAGGAAATTGCCATTAACTAACGGTTCAGCGCTATGGGCGAAAACTAATTCGTCTTGATAGGACCAAACCACCTTGCCTTGTTGATCAACCTCAATAATTTCGCTACCCTGATTCGTCCAATCTTGACCACCACCATCAGCAATTAAAAAATGGCCATTCTCCAGACGTTCAATTCCAAAAGGACGATCAAGAACCACTTCTGTTTGAGAATTCTGAGAATAGATTTTTGGGGCAAAAATTAAAAAAGCCGCCAACAAGGGCAGGCAACCAAAAAAAAGTCCTCTTTTCATCATCCCCAATATAAGGAGTGAGGCTTGATTTGTCAAATTTAATCAATTATTCTTAGTCTGATGTTTAAGCTTGAACCAGCGTTCCTTTTAACCTTTTTATTTGCTGGTTATGTTGATTTGGGAACAGGTCAAGTAATTGCTACTTCAATCGGGCCGATTTTAGCCGCGGTTCTCGCTTTCTTCTTAGGTATTTTTGGTTTTTTCCTTCTCCGTTTTAAACACATCGTCAAAAAAATCCGCGAAAAATTATGGCCCAAAAAAGAGTCGTCATCTTAGGGATTGACGGTTTAGAGCCTAAAATTGTTAATTCCCTCATC
Organism: Patescibacteria group bacterium; assembly: GCA_035529375.1. Classification (NCBI taxonomy): domain Bacteria; species Patescibacteria group bacterium. The sequence continues at coordinate 5,588 of DATKWU010000013.1, read as the reverse complement.
AAAGCGAAAAAATTACCTCATCTGACTCAATTAAGCTATTATTCAGAGCTCCAATCCACTATTCCGCCGCAATCACCCGTGGCTTGGGCCAGTTTTATAACTGGCGTCAATCCAGAAAAACACCATCTTTTTGATTTTGTTAAGCGTCAAGCCAAAAACTACCAACCCTATCTTGCTTACTCCATGGAAGCTAAGGAGCCCGCGATTCAAGCCAAACCTTTTTGGCAAGCCAGTCAAAAATTAGCCACCAAAGTTCTTTTTCTGCCTAATACCTATCCAGCCAGCCAGTTAAACGGTCAAATGCTTTCGGGCATGGGAACACCTGATCTTTCAGGTACCGAAGGCAGTTTTTGTCTTTACACCAGCAAAAAATCAAGAAAAAAACTGAAGCGGGGTAATGCCATTTTTATTGAAAAGAAGAAAATCATCCAAACAACGATCCAGGGACCCAGATACCAGTCGCTTCAAGAAACTAAAATCAGTCGCCTTCCCTTAATCATTAAAACCAAAAGAAATTCTTTGGAAATTGAAATTCAAGGAGAAAAAATTTCTCTTAAAGTTGGCCAGTTTTCTCCTTGGCTAAGACTAGCCTTTAAGGTTGGCTTTTTCAAAAAAGTTTTTGGTCTGGCTAAATTCTATCTTCATTCCCTTCAACCAGAAATTAAGCTTTATCTTAGTCCGATTAATCTTGATCCCCAAAATCCGCTCTACGCCATTTCTTTCCCTAAAGACTATTCTCGAAAAATCGCCCGAAAATATGGTGATTTCTCAACTCTAGGCTTACCCCATGACACCTGGGCTTTTCAAGAGGGAATTTTTGACCAAACCACCTTCCTCCAACAAGCTGATGACCTTCTTCAAGAAAGAAAAAAAATCATTTTAGGTGAACTAACTAATTTCCCCACCGGCCTTTTTGTTGCCTATTTAGGAACAACTGACGCCATCCAACATATGTGCTGGGGTCAAAAGAAAATTATTACTGATTATTATCAGAAAATGGATAGAATTGTTGGTCAAATTAAAAAACAGCTTAAACAAGATGATCTTTTCTTGGTTCTTTCAGACCATGGCTTTGGCGCTTTTAATTATGAAATTCATCTTAACGCCTGGTTAAGAGATCAAGGTTATTTGAGTTTAAAAAAAGGCCAAACAGGTAAAGAAATTCTAGAAAACATTGACTGGTCAAAAACCAAAGCTTATGCCCTTGGTTTTAATAGTCTTTATCTCAATCTTAAAGGCCGTGAAGGCCAAGGAACAGTCACCAGAAAAGAAAAATCAAAATTAATTAAAGAAATCAGTCAGAAATTAAAGACCCTTAAAAATCCGCAAAACAAACAAAAAGTCATTAAAAATCTTTATCCAGGTAAAGAACCAGACTTAATTATTGGCTATTATCAAGGCTACCGAGCTTCCTGGGAAACGGCTGTGGGCGCCACCCCTGAGGATGTTTTCAAAAAAAGAACCGAAAAGTGGCAAGGTGATCATCTTTTTGATGTTACTGAAGTCCCAGGCGTCTTTTTTGCCAACCGAAAGATAAAACTGAAGAAACCAATGATTACCGACGTTATCCCTCTGGCTTTAAGAGAATTAGGGATCCGCTTTCCTTAACTACCAATAACCTAAATTTCTTAGGCGTCTTTTAATTTCCTCTTGCTCTGCCTCTTTTTTGGCTTGTTTCTGAGACTTTTTCTCTACTTTCTTCTTTGTTCTCTTAAAAGGATTCTTCATTATTCTTCTACTCCCTGCATTAACTGATCCATATCCATAAAGTTAACATTGGCTGGTGGCTCAAACTGAGAGTCAGAAACAATGGCCGGCAGACAACGATATTCGGCTTCACTAGCAACACTGGCTTGACCTTCTTGAGCATAATCCTCAGACGTCTCCCAAATATCTTCTTCAAAACACATCTTGACTCCTTGACTTTCATCTTTATTCCAACTCCACATACACTTATCCTTCATAATTACGTAACCTTGTTTACCCTGGGCCATCATCTCACCGTAAATATTCTTGCCCTTAATATAGCTAGTTCCGGTATTGTCGCCTTGAGTGTAAGTACATTTCATGGGTACGCCCCGAGCGACCACTTCTTTAATCTTACCGACAAATTCCTCTCCTGTTTCGCCTGATTCCTTTTTAATCTCACCAGGCACTGAAGGCAGAGAAAGACCACCTTTACCGAGAACCATGTAAGCTACAATCGCGCCGCCAACAATAACAACGGCAATAATAACAATTGGTAAAAACTTCTTCACTTTCTCACCCCCTTTCTTTTGAACTACCTTTTCTCTAATTAAAAAGATTCTGTCCCATTTTACCATAAACCAAACAACCCAATAAATTGGAGAGAATTAGTCCTTCTTCACGGAAAAAGTTAGAGCTAATCTTAGCTCAAATCAAGAAGTTTTTAAATCCAAAGCTAATTAAACTTAACTTTTCTGGGGCCGAGCTTCATTAACAACCATATTCCGTCCTTGAAGATCTTTTTCATTAAACATTTCAATTGCTTTCTTGGCTTCTTCGTCACTACTCATTTCTACAAAGCCAAAGCCCTTAGAACGACCAGAATATTTATCGCTAATAACAACCGCGCTTAAAACTTTACCAGCTTGAGCAAACAATTCTCCTAGCTGATCCCCGGTAACACTGTAATCGAGATTACCAACGTAGAGTTTAGTACTCATTTTTCACCCCCTTTCCTTATTTCGGCAATTTCTTTGGAGACCGCGAGGAGACCAAAAGAAAACCTTAAAAAATATTAACAAGAACAGATAATAACAAAAATCATAAAAAAAAGAAATACGAAATTTTTTCTAATTTAGAAAGCCAGATAAGACTGAATAATTTCTAGTGCAATTTAACGAGACTACCTTCTCTTTTTCTTTTACCAAAAACCCAATTTTTCTTGTTTATTAGAATCCGAACAACATAAATGATATAATCATTCACGCCTGCAAAATAATTCTCCTGCTCAAAAAATAACATCATGGAAAACAATAAAACGCTGACAACCGTTCGAGCTTTAATACTGAATGAATCTAATAAAATAATTCTTTTAAAAAGAAGTCCTTCCCGGCTTTATAATAAAAATAAATGGGAACTGCCGGGCGGTAAAATAATTAAAAGATTAACGCTCAACGACGCCATTGAACAAAAAGTGTATGAGGAAGCAAAAATAGTAATTAGGGTAACTTCCGATAATTACTTTTGTCAAAGTCGCATTGTCACCGAAAAAGGAAAATACAGTGATTTTGTTTATCTAGAAATCACCACCTCAGCCGATTTTATTAGTGGCACTGTAAAAATTAATCAAAAAGAACACTCAGACTTCCAGTGGATCAATATTTTCCAAGCACAAGAATTAGACTTATCTCATGAATCAAACAAGGCAATTTCAAATTATATATTTAACAAATACATCGAACCTAAGAAACAAAAGAAACTTGAGATAGTGGGCAGAGCCTTAATCAAACATAAAAACAAGTATCTGGTATTAAAGAGATCAGTAAAAAGCTTATTCCCCGGTACATGGGAATTGCCTGGAGGCAAATTAGATTCTTTTGAATTGTTAAATGAAAGTTTAAAGCGGGAAGTTTTTGAAGAAACCGGACTTCTAATTGACATCAAGAAACCGGCACTACAAATAAGTAGCAGGATCTCTACAGAAATCACTTACGAAGGTATCACCTTTATTATCGTTATAAATGAAGCCTCAATAAGATCTGGAAAAATTAGATTGAGCAAAGAACATGATGACTACAAATGGGTAACCCAGAGAGAAATTTTAAAATTAAACCTAACCCCTTCAATTAAATTACCCCTGAATGAGATTTTTTTGAAATAGCAGAGGATTACTTTCAGACTTTTTAAAAAGGCTAGTGAGAAAAGGTTCAAAGAAATTGACTTCGGGAAGGGGAGACACAAAACTCAGTATTGCTACTAAGCAATATGTCTCACCCCTCCCTTCAGCCAGTGCGGTCACTAAACCTCAATCTCCCACCATCTGGAGCGGGCCATGACACCCATGGTGGAACCGTCCTTTTCGGCAGTAATCCAAACCAACCCGACGGGATCGTTTTCCCCTGCTTCCCAGAGCTTTGGCTCCATATTGTAAGCCTCAGCTACGAAAGTGAGGAATCCTTCTGGATCTCGAGTAACCAGGTCCCAATGGAATGCAGGGGTTTGGGGTCCGTCCGGGAAGAACTGGTCCTCTATATAAAAGGCCCTGTGGGGGGTTTGTTCTCCTACTACGCGATGGTACCACCGCTGATGATCCTCAGCCGGCAATCTGAGATATTCGCCTCTTGCCTCAGCAACGGCCAGAGCGTCTTCGAAAGTGCTGTGGCGAAACCCGACGTGGTGCAGGTAGATGTCGGATTGGAAGGAATACAGGACTATCAGAGCCAAGAGGCGATCATGTTCTTGACGCCACTGGCTGACAGCCACTATATTCGAGTCATACCTCGCTCCGCCCATCCAACCGAACCCTACCTGACCGATGTCAGGTACTGGCGTAAGAGAGAGACCCTCTGACTTCCCATGCCAAAGGAGTTCCCCCATCTTGCCGTGAGCTATGAAGGGAGCCAGAGAAGATGACTCATCCGGCCTTCCTCCAGCCCAGTCGCCTACTGAAACGATCGAGGTATTGTCTGGTCCCACTTGTCCCAGACAAACATAGGCGAACCGCCCGTGTGCTGAACACAGAAAGTCCGCAAAGCGATATTCTCTGAGGAGACCATCCGTACTTAGGCTCTTAGCTGTCTTCATCTTGTTTCTCCCTTCCTAAATTGAATAGGTTAGTGACCGCCGACAGAGTAGCTACGACAATTCATAGACACTCTGTCAACGACCACCGGAGAATCGAACCGCACTGACTTTTAAAAGAACTTACTCTATAAACAGAAATTAGGATGCATTTAATCTGAATCTATTTAATAGAGTGGAACAATATTACTAAAACCAAGACTAGAAGTCAATATTATAGGGCAGTAATTTTAGCTCCCCCTAAAGGACTTATTCATCAACCAGAAACTAGAATTTGGCATTGGTCTGCAAGACCTAAAAATAGTGTTTAACAATCTCGGATTTTCCCAAACAGACTACGCTTTCGTTACTTAGCAAATTTCTTATAACCCCGTTTGGCTTGTTTCCTTCGTGGACGAAGTTAGAACTAGTTTGAGTTTTAATGACTTATCCGTCAGATCTGGATTAAATTCTTTTAGTAAAAATACAAAAGAACAAGGTTAAAAAAAATATTCCGCCTGAAACGATAGGAAAATATACAAATACTCCAGGATTAAAAGGAGGATTGAATTTAAATATCCCTTCGAAGATCACAAGCAAAACCATCGCCGTAATAAAAGCGGTCCAGCCATCAAAGAACCTGTACAATCTTTTATCGAGAGGATTTTTAGATATTTCGCTAAATTTCATTAGACTATGCCTTATATAAGAACCTAAACTTTTCTCAATAAAATTAAGGGCCAAAAAACTCAATAAAAAACTTAATGGAACATTTTCCAATATGTAATTAACCAAAGCTGATGTATATAAACTACCAGCGTTTATCCAAGTTAAAGTATAGG
>DATKWU010000012.1 GCA_035529375.1 Patescibacteria group bacterium | reverse complement strand
GAAGAGGCTACTACCGAAGCTGAAGGAGTCGACTGATGATCAAAGTGAAGAGATTACCAACCATTTTAGGAATCATTATTTTAATCATTGGTTTAGCTGCCGGTGTTTTCCTTGTCACTCAGGGACAAAACATCTTTCTTCGAGCGACACCAGAGACTACTCCTAATCAAATTAAAGTAACCAATATTTCTGATAATTCTTTCACCATATCTTGGACCACCCAAAAGGAGACGAGTGGTTTCGTTAAATATGGTGAGGCCTCATCCTTAGATGTAACCTTAGCTGATGATCGAGATCAAGTCTCGGGTGAAACCGGCTCATTTACCACTCATTATGTGACTTTAGTCAATCTGAAACCAAACACAAACTACTTTTTTAAGATTGGTTCTGCAGGGAAAATCTTTCCCACTCAAGGTAAACCCTACGAAGCTAAATCTGCTCCCGTTGCCCAAGGATTACTGCCGCCGAGCGACGTTGCTTCAGGAACGGTAAAAAAGTCTGATGGCACACCAGTCGAAGGAGCGATTGTTTATTTATCAATGGCGAACACCTCTCCTCTCTCTGTTCTTGTAAGGTCATCAGGCAGCTGGCTTATTCCCTTAAATACCGCCAGAACCACCGACTTGGCCTTATTTATTGAATATGACAAAGAGGCCCAAGTGATCGATATTCTGGTTGAAGGCGGTAGCCTAGGACATTCTTCGGTAATCACCACCACTAAGAATGATAACCCTGTTCCCCAAATCACTTTAGGAAAAAGTGATGACTTTCGCCAGTACACTGAACCTCCAGAAATTACGCCTCCGGCGGAAATTTCTCTGACTCCCAGTCCCACCTCAACTCCCTCAGGGTTTAGCCCTGAGTTAGAACCCACTCCGACCGCCACTCCAACTGGCGAACTGAGTATTATTGACCCTGAACAAGGTGAAGACCTTAATGCCCTCAAACCAGAGTTTACTGGTACCGGGCCACCGGGCAAATTAGTCGAAATTATCGTCGAGTCACCCTCCTACACCGGAACAATTAAAGTTAACGATGAAGGTAGTTGGGACTGGTCACCACCTACGGATTTAGAACCAGGCACTCACACAGTCAAAATTACTTATGGTGGTCAAACTGTCAGCAGAACCTTCACTGTTTTAGCTGCAGGCGAAAGTGATTTGCCTGCTTACACAGCGACGCCTTCAGCAACGACTACCCCTTTACCCACCTCAACGCCTACACCAACAACAGCACCAAGAACAGAAATGCCTTCCACTGAGTCTGGGGTTCCTGACTCTGGCTTCATGATGCCAACTTTCTTAGTTTTTATTCTCGGCAGCGGATTAATTTTAGTTGGATTTTTCCTTAAAAATTTCCTCTTCTCTCCCTAAGCTCAGCTGGAAATGTTAAAATGGCCTCATGAAAATTGCCATTATTGGCGCGGGAATAATAGGCTTAACCGCTGGTTACCAGCTTTCAAGAAAAGGCCACCAAATCACAATTTTTGAAAAAGAAAAATTCTCTGGTGGCCTAGCGGCTGGTTTTAAAAAGAAAAATTGGGGTTGGCATCTTGATTTCTTCTATCATCACCTTTTTACTAGTGACGATCACGCCAAAAATTTGATTAAAGAACTGGAGCTAGAAAAAAAGCTCTTTTATCTTCGACCAAAAACATCAATTTTCAAGAATAAGAGAATTTATCAGTTCGACTCACCTTTTTCGGCTTTAAGATTTCCTCCTATTAATCTTCCTAACAGGCTAAGGACAGGCCTTATTACTCTTTTTCTGAAAATTAATCCTCGCTGGCAAAATTTAGAAAAAAACAAAGCTTCGAGTTGGCTAAAAAAATATTATGGTCGAGAAGTCTATAAAACTCTATGGCAGCCTTTACTGAAATCTAAATTCGGTCATCAGATAGAAAAGGTTTCAATGGCTTGGTTTTGGGCAAGAATTAAAAAAAGAAGTGCTCGGCTAGGATATCTTGAAGGTGGATTTCAAACATTAATTGATAAGTTGGAAGAAGAAATTAAAAATAAAGGTGGGAAAATATATCTTAACCAAGAGATTAAAAGCTTAAACGAAATTAAAAGCTTTGATAAAATTATCATCAGCGCTCCTACCAATAAATTTTTCCCGAAAACAAAACTGCCTAAGATGTTAGGAGCTATAAGCTTAATTTTGGAGCTCAAGAAAAAATTTCTAGAAGAAAATACTTATTGGTTAAATATTAATGAAGAAGGCTTCCCTTTTGTCGCCGTTGTTGAACAGACTAATTTTATTGATAAAAAAAATTATGGAAACAACCATCTCGTTTATGTCGGCGGCTACTATCCTCAAAACCATCCTTATTTCAAGATGACTAAAGAACAGGTCTTAAAAGAATTCCTTCCCTATCTTAAAAAAATCAATCCAAATTTTGATCAGTCTTCAGTTATCAGTTTTCAGCTTTCAGCCAATCTCTTCGCTCAACCTGTTATTCCCACTCACTACTCCCAAATTATCCCCTCGCATA
>DATKWU010000011.1 GCA_035529375.1 Patescibacteria group bacterium | reverse complement strand
GCGCTCCCAAAGCGCGCGCGCTAGCCAACTGCGCCACTCTCCGGGTGCCGAGGGCGGGAGTCGAACCCGCACGGTGGGGTTACCACCACGAGATTTTAAGTCTCGCGCGTCTGCCAGTTCCGCCACCTCGGCTAGATTTAGATTATTATAGCAAATTTGCACTTTATAGAAAAGAAATGTTACAATCCTGTTTATGATTAAATTTGATAAAAAGATAAAGGCATTCTCAAAGATTAAATTTGATGAGCGAACAAAGAAAGTCCTGATTGTTATTTTGAGTTTACTTGTTGTTTTTGGCTTTTTGTTTAATTTTAAACATCTTTTTCTGGCAGCTCTGGTTAACAATTCTCCAATCACCCGTTTTGCTTTAGACAGAGAGTTGGAAAAACAAAGTGGTCAGCAAACCCTTGATAATTTAATTTCTCAATCTTTAATTATTCAAGAAGCCAAGCGATTAGGAATTAAGGTTGAACAAGCAGATATTGATGAAGAAATCAAGAAGATCGAAACTCAATTAGCCTCTCAAGGTTCTGATTTAGATGAACTCCTCCAAGCTCAAGGTCAGTCAAGAAAATCCATTGGTGAACAAATAAAAATCCAGTTAATTATAGAAAAAGTTTTGGGAAAAGACATTGCCGTTTCTGAGGAAGAGATAAGTAATTATTTCGAGGAAAACAAAGAGCTTATTGGTGAAGATGTTACTCTTGAAGAGGTTAAAGGTGATATTGAAGAACAGCTCAAACAAGAAAAGCTGTCAGAAAAATTTAGCTCCTGGCTAGAAGAACTTAAACAAAAAGCAAAGATTCATTACTTCTTGAATTTCTAAAAAGAAAAAAAAGTTGGCGTAGATTTAGTCTACAAGGGTATGACCCTCCAGTTTGCTCTTAGTGAGCAAAAAGGCCAGTGTTTGTTGGCTCAGGACCTGAGACTGCCCCAGAGGGATCTCTGCCAGAGGGATTTATGAGCCACTTGCTGAACCGGACGCTCGGGTTCAACTTGAGGTTCTGTGGCCAGAATTTCCCTGAACCAAACCTCAATTCTTCTCCAGATCTCCAGGCACTCTGGAGAATTGGAGAGGTTGCGGACCACGAGCCTCTTGAAGAACCACTCCTTCGTCCGTTCAATCGCTGCCTCGTTTAGCGGCTCGAGCCCATGGTTCTCTACTACAATTGAACCGGATATAGTGAGTCCGTAAATCTTCGGATCCTTGTAGTAGGCCGACACCTTGAGGGAGTGAACACCCGCATTACACTCGTAGGTTCTTCTCTCCTTCATTACTACTTTAGCTTTCGCCACTGTATCCCTCCTGTCAATTTTGCTAGAGACTGAACGATTCAGTCTTATGGAGTTTATCATAGCAGAAAATTTGTTGACGGTCAAATACTATAAGTCTTGAGGGTTATTTTTTTGTTATTAACTTTGGTTATGCTATAATCATTTTAGCTTTGGAAAGAGGGTTTTTTAATGAAAATGAAAGTCTTGTTTTTTTTAATCCTTTTCTTTTTTATTTTTCCTTCTCAAGCTTTGGCTTATCTTGATCCAGGAACAGGCAGCTATTTTATTCAATTAATTATTGGTGGTTTTCTTGGTGGCCTTTATCTGACCAAATCTTTTTGGTCTAATTTACTAAAGAAATTAATTGCCTCTTTGAAAAGCCCCTTTAAAGCCAAGAGCAATGAAGAAAAAAATTATTAAAGAATCAAGCTCTTTTAGAGATCCGAGTGGTCAGGTTTTTTATCAGGACAGAGAGATCTACAGACAGGTTAACAATTCTTATAAAGATGATTACGACCTTTTGATCAAATCTGGACTTTATCAAAGATTAGTTAAAGAAAAGTTATTGATTTCTCATCAGGAAATTAATCCTAAACAGTTTGCTTCTCGAGGAGTTTATAAAGTCATTAAACCCCAATTAATTCCTTTTATTTCTTATCCTTATGAATGGTGCTTTAGTCAATTAAAAGACACGGCTTTGGTGACTCTTAAAATTCAAAAAATTGCTTTTGAATACGGGATGTCTCTAAAAGACGCTAGTGCTTATAATCTTCAATTTCTTAAGGGTCAGCCAATTCTAATCGACACGCTTTCTTTTGAAAAACATGAGGAGGGTAAACCTTGGGTAGCTTATCGTCAATTTTGCCAGCATTTTCTGGCGCCCCTGGCTTTAATGAGTTTAACTGATGTTCGTTTAAATCAATTACTAAAGGTCTATCTTGATGGTTTGCCTTTAGATTTAGTGGTTAAACTTTTACCTAAAAAAACTTGGTTTAATTTATCTCTCCTTGCTCATCTTCACCTTCACGCTAAGAGTCAAAAACACTTGGCTGGTAAAAAGGTTTCTTTACAGCAAAGAAGAATGAAAACCGGTAATCAGGCTTTTGTATCCTTAATTAATAATTTGGAAGCAACCATTAAAAAATTAGACTGGCGAGAAACTAAAACAGAATGGCAAGATTATTATTCGGCGACTAATTATTCTCGAAAGGCTTTTGCTCATAAGAAACAATTAGTTAAAAAGTATTTGAATCAAGTTAAACCTGATTCTGTTTGGGATTTAGGGGCTAATACCGGTGAATTTAGTCGTTTGGCTTTGAAAAGAAGGGTTCAGGTAATGGCTTTTGATTTTGATCCGAATACAGTTGAAAAAAATTATCTTCAGGTCAGGAAAAAGAAAGAAAAGAATCTATTACCACTTCTATTTGATTTAACTAATCCCAGTCCTAGTTTGGGTTGGGCTAATGAAGAAAGAAAATCCTTGAAGGAACGCGGTCCGGCGGCAATGGTTTTAGCTTTAGCTCTGGTTCATCATCTGGCAATTTCTAATAATCTGCCTTTAGGTAAAATTGCTCAATTTTTTCATCAAATTGGCAAGTCTTTGATTATTGAATTTGTACCGAAAACTGATTCTCAGGTTCAACGACTTTTGCTTAATCGAGAAGATATTTTTACTGATTACACCCAGGCAAATTTTGAAAAAGAATTCAAGCGGTTTTTTACTCTTCAGGAGAAGTCAGTCATTAAGGATTCTCAAAGAATTCTCTATCTAATGACTTAACGGAGTTTGCTGGTAACGTTAATGTATTGATAGGGGTGTTTTCTGTCTTTAATGACATAAATATCATCTGGTAGGAGAGGGAGACTGGTTCTTAGATAAAGATTGAAAACTAAACGGAAAGTATTGACTGGCGTAATCGAAGGATAGAGACCAGTCTGATTAATATTAGGCAGATAATAGGCGTTGAGAATACTCAGTTTCTCTTTAAGTTCATCAATGGTTGCTTGGTTCCATTGAAAAACATATTCGTTTTCTTTATATCTTTTAGGAAAAGGACCTTCATCAGCTTGAAGGATGATAATTGCCTGACCTTTAGTTTTCACCAAAAGCTTTTCAATCATTGCTTCTATTAATTGGTTGGTATAGATGAGTTGATTAAGATAAAGTTTTCTTCGGTCGCCTTCAATCGCTTCTTTTCTTGAGAGAAAGCGGCCGTTTTGATCAAAAACATAGGGTTCGTGGGGTAAGAGAACATGGGCAAAAACAAATTTTGGTTCAGGTGAATCAGGAATTTTGGTGATCGCCTCTAATTGATCCAAGGTCGTTTCTCGGGTCAGGGCTTCATAACTCAGTGGTTGCATCAGATCTTTTTCGTTAACCATAATTGAACCGGAATAAAGGGGGTAAAGAGCTGTGGTTTCCAGAAATTTAAAAAGAAAGACAAGCAAAGGCCGAGGATGTTGATAGCGATAATTGACGTCAGCGTTTTTATTACCGCCAGTTGGCCACCAGGTAGAGCCGAGATGGTAATAAAGATAACCTTGGCTTTTAAGAAAATTGCCGACTTGGTGGTTAGTAAATTTTTCGTAGAGTGGTCGAAAATCACCTGAACCGGGACCAACGGCTCGACTCAGGAGATCAAGATATTCTATGTTTAAAGAGGAAGCTAAAGAAAGATCAGTAATTGGATAATTAGCGTAACTTTGATTGGCCACATAAAAGCCTTTTTGGGTTAAGAAATTAATAAAATTACTGTTGTCATAGTTATAATAATCTTTAAGGGATTGGGTGCTGGCATAGCGGTCAAAGATAAGATAATAAATATCTGGTAGTTCTATTCTCCTGGTTGATTGGGCTTGTTTGATTTCTTGTTTTCTGGTTGAGGAGATTTCCTGATGAAGAAAGCGAGATTGATAAGAGTAGTTAATTAACTGGCCAAAAGAAATTAAAATCAAAACCAGGCTAACAACATTTAAAAATTTGGTGATTTGGTCAACTCTTTGCTGGGTCTTTATTTTTTTGAAGAGAAAGTAGTTTGTCAGAATAAAAAAGATTAGCCAAAGAAGCAGAAAAAACCCATCATATTTAAGAAGTAATTTAGATTCAATGACTTTTTGGAGAAGATTAGAGACATGGCCATAAGAAAAAAAGAAAATTAAAAATAGAGAAACAAAAATAGCTGATCTTTTAAGATTTCTAAAGATAAGATTGATAATTAACCAGAAAAAAAGACTGTAGCCAAGAATAATTAGAATAGGGATAAAGATTAATCTTGGTTCAAGTTCACTAAGATTATGAATAAAAAAAGCTAAGGGAGGATAAAGAGCCAAAAGAAGCGGGTGAAAGACAAAAGATCTTTTCATGACTCAGATTCTACTCCATCAATCTTCAATCATTCAAGATTAACAATTTTCCAGTAAAATTTTTCGCTGAACAGATAAATCTAGACCTGTTTCATCTTTAAGAGTAGTATTAAGATTATATGGAGTCTCAAACTACGTGCCCCGAATGCCAATCAAACATTTCTTTATCAGATTATTTTTGTCCGAATTGTGGGAAAAAACTAAAAGAGAAGCCCTTATCAACAACTCTTTTAAAACAGTTATTAATTTACTTGGTGAGCTTTTTTTTACCCCCTCTGGGAATCTGGCCGGCGATTAAATATCTCCGTCAATCAGATAAAAAATCAAAGAAGATTGGCTTAGTAGCAGTTTTTTTAACCATCATTTCAATCGTGATAACAAGTTGGTTAACGATTAGTTTCATAAACTCGTTCAACCAAAAAATTGGTAGCCAGCTTGATCTTTATCAGGGGTTGGACTATTGATGAAGATATAAATTGAAGGAAGACAACTGCTTAAATAAGAAGTCAAGTTATGAATAGGGAAAAAGATACAAACTTAAAAAGAAAATATTATTTGGAGTTTTATTATCTTTAACTCATCTAATCAAAAATTGTTCCGAAATTAAGCAGATGTTTTCCTTCAATCTGCCAATGCAAACGCTATTATACTCCAAGAGCATTAATAAAGCAAGTATTTAGTTTTATTTTAGATTTGATAACACTGTGGTGTCCGTGTTGGCTGAGTGTACTAGTCAAGAATCGTTTCATCATCATAGTCCTTAATTTATGATAAAAGTCGATCTTGAATCATTTTATCTTGTAGATTTTTTTGCCGTTTTCTTTTTAAGAGAAGGCGGTTGGATCTCCGATTTTTGAGACTCTTGTTCTTCTGCTTTTTTTTCAGCATCATCCAATGAATGAAAACCCTCTAACATTTTTAGGTAAGGTTCAACAGATGAAACATAGCATAACCCTGGTAGTGCTTCTCCTCTGATACGATTAGGTAAGTAACTCGAGATAACCCCACACACCATCACTTCATCGCTTTTGTTACTCATTATAAAGGCTGGACCACCACTCACTCCATTAATTCCTACCCCATCAACTAAATATGAATTTCTATCTTTTAAATAACTACTTACATGTCCTCCAAAAAAACACAATTTACTAGGATAGATTAAGGGAAATCCACACCAACCTATTTCCGAGCCAGACCTCACCCATTTTCCAAAAGGAGGCAAGTCAAGCACAGGCTTTACCGGAATGTCTCTTTTATTAAATAAGATAAAAGCGAGATCATTTTCTGGATATGGTATTATCACTCTATTTTCTTTTAAAAACACGTTTTTACCAGATGTGTAATGAGTCATTTTTATTGGTTGTTCCCATTCATATTCTTGAGAAACAACATGATAAGCAGTAGCCACTCCTAGTAGATTCTTTTTTTTAGAGTAAGAAATTTGAAAACCAGTCCCACTACCGTTGGGAGTATCTATTTTAAAGATATGCGGAGTTATTAACTCAACGCCTTTGTACCATTTATGTGTCATATTACTTATAGTTACCTTTGAGGTGCCCGTCTTGGCTGCGAGGGATGGATTCGAACCATCGTTGGTGCATTCAAAGTGCACTGTCCTACCTTTAGACGACCTCGCAATATGAATTATGAATATGGTGGAGCGGGAGACGGGATTTGAACCCGCGACCTTCTCGTTGGCAACGAGACGCTCTGCCAGCTGAGCTACTCCCGCATTGTTTTTTATTATATCAGAGTAGTGGCAAGGGGCGGAGTCGAACCGCCATCTCATGTTTTTCAGACACGCGCCGTGACCACCTTGGCTACCTTGCCTGGTGGGCGATGAGGGTCTCGAACCCCCAACCTTTTGGATGTAAACCAAACGCTCTGCCAATTGAGCTAATCGCCCTTTTTGTGCGGACGGAGAGACTTGAACTCTCACGGTAATTGCTACCACAAGCTCCTCAAGCTTGCCTGTCTACCAGTTCCAGCACGTCCGCCTATTAAAAACGGGTGGACGGAGAGGGACTCGAACCCTCACGGCTCAAAGCCATACACTTCTGAAGCGTACGCGTCTGCCAATTCCGCCATCCGTCCAATCTGGTTTGATTATAGCAAAAACTGGTGGTCTTTTCTATTTTCTTGAGAGGCTGTAGATCGTGGGATAAAAGAGGAAAACGGCCGGTGAATCTTCAACTAGGAATCTTTGAAAGTCTTGGTAAATTGTTTTTCTTTCATCCTGATTCAAGGTTTTTCTGCCGTCTTCTAAGAGTTTGTCTAATTTAGGGCTCTTATATTTACTCAGATTAGTTACTTGGGTTGAATGCCAGAGAACATATTGGTCTGGATCTCGGGGAATTTGTTGATTAACGAGGATGACTTCGTACTCTTCATCCGGACTGTTGATAAATTGGATTTCGGTTTCAATTCCTAATTCCTGCCAATCACTTTTAATTTGTTCGGCAATATTAGCCAGTGAAGGAATGGTTGAGAGTTTGATCTGTTTGACGGTTTCTTCTCCACCCTCTCCTAGTAAAGTTCTGGCATTTTCTAAATCTTTATCATAGGGTTTGACGGTGCTGTTGTAGGCCCAAGAATCGGGATTATAAAAACTTAAAGCCCGAGGTTCCCATCTTTTTTCAATTGCATAGGCTAGGGCTTGACGAATGGGTTTATCAGCAAATTTGTCTAATTGGGTATTGAAAAAAAGAGCCGTGTAGCGATCATATTTAACACCTTTCTCAATCTTAGTATTGTCCCAGTTTTCCAATTCACCTGGAGCCAGGATTTCTTCGAGGTAATCAACCTCACCTAGTTTGTAACCGGTTTTGGCCGCTTCTTCATTAGGAAAGAAATGAAAAATGAGATTGGGTTTTGCGCTGTCTTTGGCTGGAACAAGAACTAATTTTCTGATTATTTGGCCGCTTCTCTCGATTTTCTTGGCTTTGTAGTCGCCCAGGCCAATAAGATTATTCTTGAAAACAGGCCGAGAAACAACGACTGGGAAAGGAGAAAAAGATTCTTTTAATTCGAATTTGATATGGTGATCATCAAGAACGGTGACACTGACATCACTGAAATTGTAATTAATATCTTTGGCTAGAACTTCACTGCCATCATGCCAGCGGACATTTTCCTTAATGGCAAAAATATAGATCTTACCATCCTCACGAACTTCCCAAGACTCAGCCAAACCTGGTTCAACTGACCCATCTGGTAAAGGAATCGTTAAACCATAACTGATCAAACTGATAATTTCGTTTGGTAGATTGGTAAGATTATATCTGCCGGCTAGCCCAATTTTTTCCTGACGTTTAATTGGATTTAGACTGACAAGTTTAGGAAGAAAAAAGACGGCGAGAATAGTGATTGTCAGAGAAATGAGGATGACCCGGCGGTGTTTTTGCCAAAAGGCGCGGATTAGGCGAACGTAATAACGAGGTTTGGCAATCCTCATTGAGCAAAAATATTAACAACAGAGATGAGCAGAAAGCCGATAGCCAGACCAATTGTGGCCAAAAAAAGAATCTTTTCAACCCCTCTTTTTGATCGATAGGATTCACCACCAGCTCCACCAAATAAATTACCTAAGCCAGTCCCCCGGGCTTGTAAAAGAATAGTTGTAATCAAGCCAATCGAAAAAACTATTTGGAGAATGGTTAAAAGATTGCTCATTGATAATCTGTTGGAATTATAGCACTGCTTATTGAAAAAGCCAAAAAAGGAAGGTGGTGATTAGACTAATGAGAAAAGAAGAGATAACCAGAACCCAAATTTTAGCAAGATACATTTCAGGAATAATAAATCCCTGGTAAGCATAGCCAGGAAAAGCGAAACCAATGATTTCCAGATAAGGGACCAAAAGAGTGACTAAATAGAGACTAAAAACATTAGCCACCCAACGAAAAGCCCCTAAAGTGATGAGATTAATAGGCAGGAGGAGAAGTTTGACTAGAGGCTTGATGGCTAAATTAACGCCAGTCAAGACCGCCGCTGTAAAAAGGATCCCTTGGTAGCCTCCAGAGACAATAAAACCCTCAATCGACTGGCTAATAATAATAATGGCAGCTAAGTTGATAACAAAAGAGCGAATAACCTTTTTCATTCTAGTTTTTTTGTACCACGTAATTTTCTTGATGTCAATTTAAAAATGGCCAGCAAAATAGCGGTTAGGAGAATTAGCCCCCCAATGACTGGTAGAATTCCCTGCCAGATAAATGATTTGATTTTTATTATTTGGTTATATTTTTGACTGTCAAGAGAAAGATTAATTTTTGCTGAGCCAACTTCAAACCAATTTTTACTATAAACTTCAATGGGAATCTCTTGCTTAGCAAAGGGAGGAATGAGAGCCGATTCGTCAGAGGAGGCAAAATTAATCATAATCCCCTCTCCGGAGATATTAGTTGGCAGGTGATAGATGGCAGTTGGTCCTAAGTTATGGATAATAATATTTCCTTTTGTTTTCAAACCAGCAAAAATAGATTTGGGGAGAGCAAATTCCACTTCTATTTTACTGTCAGGTAATTCTTTAAATTTACCAAAGCTAATTTGAATATTTTTGCCGCCATCTTCTTGAGTTCTGTAGGAACCAGCGGGTGCAGGCAGTTGACTATCAACTCCATGGATGACAAAAGCAAAGTGATTCAAATCAGCCTTATGAAAGAAATCTATGCCACCAGTTGTTTTTTCCCAAGTAGGATCGACTGGAACCCAGATTTTTCTTTCATCGTTCCAATATTCTGGCCAAGAATGAAGAACATCGGCCACCAAACTTAAAGGTCGGAGTTTGGGGTTAGTGGTATAAGCATAGCCGTTAATCTCCCTGGCTGGAATGCCTAAAGTCCGAGCTAAGCTAACAAAAAGATCAGTAAATTCCATACAAATTGATTGGTCAGGTTCTTTTAAGGCGGCCAAAGCTCCTTTCCTTTCGGCTCCTTCTTTAACCAGGTCAAAATTATAGCCTAAATAATCAACCACAAAATCATAAATATCCTCAATTGACTTTAATTGACTGGTAATCTCTTTTATTTCTGGATGATTGACTGGCCAATATTTCTGTTCTTGGAGGTTTTTTTGGAGCGTTTCTTGGCTGGTAGCTGGGAAATTCTTTTGGGGTTGAGAAAAGACTTTTACTTGCCCCGTGGCTTGAATATTTAATCTCTGGTTACCTGATAAAGTGTAACTGGCTAGCCAATTGCCATCTTCATCAACCCGAACATTAGTTGGTTTTGGTTCAAGTGATTCATAATAGACTTTTTGATAGGCGGTGTCTGGTGGTAAAGCAATTTCTGTGGTGGTTGAGGCAAGACGATCATTTTTAAGGTGATAGTCAAAGATAAAATCAAAAACCTGAAATTGGCCAAAAGCAGCACTGACGCCTGATTGGGCCAGCTGATTTTTAGTAAAGCTAAAGATCTGAAAATTTTCTTCTAAGCTAATTGAAATAGGTTGGGGACTAATATAGGCAGTGGCGCCAAAACTGGTAGGCACGACTAGTTGGAGTTGATAATTACTCATTTCAGCGGCATTGGCTAACTTAGGTACCGAAACCTCCCAGACTTGGCCAGTCTTATCAACTAAATCAGGGGCATCATAAGAGACAGTAAAGTCAAGGGTTTTACCAGTACCAACCACCTGTTGGTTGAATTTGAGATTGATTTCGGTTGAATTATTGGTTTGTTTAGTCTCAACCTCTAAAGGGCCAAGATTATCTCTCGCCTTAATATTTTCAATTTGACTAGTTTGGAAGAGAAGAGAATATTGGGTGGCATAGACATTAGAAAGTTTGTTAGTTAAAGCAATGCTTTGGGTGACCTGAGTCAGACCATTAGGGTTGACCTGATAACGGACTTGGTAGGAAGTCTCAAATTCTTCTGAAGCAAAAACTAAAGAAAAAGAGGTGAAAGAAAAAAAGAAAAGAAAGAAAACAATCAAGATTTTTTTCATAAGACCATTTTATAGATAATCATTAATTTTGTCTAGAATTTGACAGCTAAAAGAAAATTGAATATAATTACAGCCAAAGGACGCTGTCCTTTTTCCTATTTCCAAGGGCTAATGGCAAAAGCGCTAAAAGCCCTTTTGACGTATAAATGAGGACGTTGTGGATGAGGAGTTGAAAGGAGATTGTGGAAGTGAAGTGTCAGAATCCAAACTGTGGGGAAGAGGTAGATCAAGTTCATAAGGGCCTCTGCAATGCCTGTTTTATCTTCCGAAAGTACAACGGAGGTGACAGGCCAAAGCCAGAGAAGAAGTCGATCTGGCCGGGGGACCTAGGGAGAATGCGGAAGGTATTAGTAAGGAGGTTAGTTCATCTAGGCTAGAGCCCATCCGTAAATCCCTGGCTGGGGAGAATATCTCATTCTACTGTTCTCCCCAGCTCGCATCTTTTTTCCCTCTTGACAAGGTTTTTTTCTTCGGGTATTGTTAGGGTGAGATGCCAGTTACTCTTTATAAACGCCAAAAACAAATTCTTGATTTTATTTCCCAATATATTCAGAAAAGTGGTTATTCACCAACTCTAACAGAGATTGCTGAAGCAATTAACGTTTCTTCTTTAGCTACAGTCCATGAACATTTAACGGCTATGGAAAAAAAAGAAGTAATTAAGCGCTATGAA
>DATKWU010000010.1 GCA_035529375.1 Patescibacteria group bacterium | reverse complement strand
TGAGGTTCCTCATTAGAAGATCGCTGTATGACTCAGAGATTAAGTCATTATCGGTAATTTTCAATAAGCGAAGATATTCTTCGCATTGTTTCCTCAGTTTCTCTTTACCGATTTTGCCGCTCTCATCTATTGCCTCAACTTCCACAAAAGATCCTAAATTTTTAACTGTATCCAGGTGAAACTTAACATTCCCAATGAAATAAATTTCCCTCTGTTTGTCAACGACAACTAAAACTTTTAAGCTTTTTAATAAAATTTCTTTTAAGAAAGAGTCTGGAGCTGATTTAAACAAAGTGACATTTGATTGCTTGGGCCCGGCCATGTTTGGCCTTTCGTAGTAAATTAGGGAATTCTCAATTTTACCTTCGCGGAGCTTAAGCCTTCCTTTATGAACAACAAAATAAGTGTCAACCTGATGGTCTTTGCCAACGAATAATGCGCCTTTTCTTTTTAAAACCTTTCTAATCTTATCAAAGTTGGCACACTTGGCCTTTATTTCAATATTGATATGAAACCTCTGCTTCATTGATAAACAATTTTATGAAACAAAGCCAAGAATGGCAAGAAATAGAGGGAATTGCAGATGACAAGATGACTTTGACCGTGGTTGTATCACTGCCAATTTTATGGTAAAATTTTAAGGCTGGATTGATAATTTAGTTTCATAGAAACTCGGCAAGAAGTAAAAAGTAATTTAAATAGGTTATAGATTGTTTTGACGGAAAGCTCCGAATGATGATCCGCCAAAACTCATCTTAGGGAAAAGGCTTGAGGAAAAACCGTAGGTTTTTCCCAAGAGTGAGGGGCGTTAGCTCAGTGGTAGAGCATCTGCCTTTTAAGCAGTTGGTCGAAGGTTCGATCCCTTCACGCCTCACCCGATTTTATCCTTTAATCATCGGCAAGAAATAAAGAGGTAGTAGAAAAGAATTATAAGCAAAGCTTGTTTTTCGCTTTGCTCAAAATAAATTACAACTTTGAAAAGTTTTTTGAAGAAAACCATAGGTTTCCTTCAATGATAAGGCCCCATCGTCTAGTGGCCTAGGACAGCAGGTTTTCAGCCTGTGAACCACGGTTCGAATCCGTGTGGGGTCACTAAAACAGCAGGCGACTATTGAAAGTTAAATCTTTCTATCTAATTCAATTCCTATCTCATAAAAACCATTCTTCTTATAGAAATTGATTGCCCTCTTGCTATTCCAGTAAGCGGAAACGAATAATTTCGTCGCCTTTTGTTCTTTCGCCCATCTAACAGAAGCATCTACTAATAACTTTCCTATTCCTTGGGAACGGTATTCTGGGTTAACCCCGATGTTTTCTATCTCAACATATTTACTTTTACGATAGCCGAAATTCTTTATCGCCAGCGCCACATAACCCACAGGTATTTTACCTAGGTAGGCAATATAACATTTTCCATATTTGCCACTGGCGAGTTTTTGGTAATAGTCAATACCTTTCTCGGAAAAAGGCCAATCTAAGTCAAGGTCATCATCGTTTTCCTCATCATTTAAAAAGACCTCATTATTCAATTTCTGGATCAGCTCCCAATCACTGCTTTTAGCTGTCTTTATCTTTATGTTCATAAGCAAATTATAGACTATTTGACGGTGAATATTGCGTCTGAGATAATAATCACGCCTAATGATTAAACCTTATGGTCTTCTAATCGCCATCGGCCTTTTGACCATTTACTTTTATTGTCGGCTGAATTATCAAAAATATCAGCTTTCTTTTCCTTTGGCTGAAAAGGGATTAATTTGGGCCTTTATTTTTGCTCTTATCGGCGCCAGGGTTTACCATATCTTTTCCACTTTTTCTTATTATTCCCACTCCCCTCTTAAAATCTTTTTGGTCTGGGAGGGGGGACTCGGGATTTTTGGCGCTATTTTGGGCGGAATAGCAGGAGTTGGCCTTTATTCAAAGCTCAAACATCTTAGCCCCTTAAATCTTTTAAACTTAACCGCTCCGCCCCTACTGCTCGCTCAAGCAATAGGGCGACTGGGCAACTATTTTAACTATGAGGGTTTCGGTCCGCCAACTAACTTACCCTGGAAAATGTTTGTCCCCATCGAATATCGCCCACCCCAACTGGCGGCTAATTCTTACTTCCACCCCACCTTTTTTTATGAATCGGCTTTATGCTTAGTAATGTTCTTAATTTTTATCCTATTGCCCAGCAAATTCCAAAAAACTCACGGTCTCTCCTATTACCTAATTTCTTACGGCCTAATCCGTTTCTTTACCGAATTCTTTCGCCTTGACACCTGGGCTGTTGGAAAAATTCACTTGGCGACTTTTTTCTCTCTGGCCTTGATTACAACAGGAATGTTCTTGTTTTTCTTTCATCCTTATAACCGAATTCAAACCCAATAATTACACTTCTACTTTAATCAGTAAACTATGGCTTCAGCTGAAAGAGAAACATCTGAAAGTTCGTTACGTCTAAAGCCTGGCGAGTCTTTCCGGCCTTTTGAGGGGTTTCCGCCCCTTGAACATTTTCAATTCTTTCAATCAAGAAACCTTTTTCTGGACGGGGTTGGTATGGGTCATGTTTCCATCGATCAAGTCGATGAGAATGATTTATCATTATTTGTTAATTTCATCAAAAAGAAAGGGGGAAGAGTTATCTCTCCATATGGGATAATTGCCGTCCATTATTTGATTAATCCCGACGAGATTATTCAAGTTAAATCACTTACTCCAAGCGAGCTAATGCTTTCTTTTGATTTGCCGGTGATGAGATGTCCGCCAACTTGCATTTTTGAACTTCCCTCAACCAATCAATCTTTTATTGGCGTTCCTTTACCGCAACCCGATGAAGAACTTTGGTCATATACCTGGAAAATAAGAGAGGAAGAAGAAAATGAAACCATTGTTCTTTTACCCAACGAAAAACGGGTGTTAGAAGAACTTACCCTTTGTTTTATCAAATAAGCCAAGCTTGTTTTATCAAATAAGCCAAGCTTGTTTTGTCTTAACTCTCAAATTGTGTTTGCAGGTTACTCAAGTGGTTAGCTTTAGGGGTGGGAATTGTCGGCCTTCTCGGATGGTGGAAAAATTGGCAAAGAACTCACAAATAACTGTCCAGTGGTCAAAAGCGGTATCTAACTTCCCGACTTCTTCTAAAGTAAAAAACTTGGCCTCTATTATCTCTTCTGGATTGAGATTAATACCTGTTGGTTCAACATAACCCCAAAAGTAAGTAATCAGCCAGCTGTCCGGAGTATCTTTACCTGAACCAATAATTTCCCGATAGCGCTCAGGGTAGAAAGATAGGCCCACTTCTTCCCAGACCTCCCTAATGACGGCTCTCTCCAAACTTTCTTTCTCATTCGGCTTACCGCCAATTAAGGCCCATTTTCCGGCCTCATCTCCCTTCGCCCTCACGCCTAGCAACACTCGCTCTTTTTCATCCAATAGAATCGCTCTTGCCACCTTCGCCAACACTAAATTTTCTTTTCTTTTAGCCTTTTCAACCTTTTCAATCTCAACCATAGAATGTGCATAATATATTCTAACTAGTATTTTTTATCAAGTTCACCCTTTAGACATCTA
>DATKWU010000008.1 GCA_035529375.1 Patescibacteria group bacterium | reverse complement strand
ATCGTGGAGCCAAAAAGACCAACAGGCACATTCATTAAATGTTGAGCAAAATAGAAAATTGATAGCGATCCCACTGCGAGCGAAGTGGCGATAAAAACCGCCACCGTGGCTTCGATTTGATTTATCCCTAAGGCCAAGGTTCGAGGCAGCATTAGCCGGGCAATCTCTTTAACCCCAGGATGAGTAAAATGCCAAGCTCTGAATTGATAAACAAAACCAAGCCTAATCGCTAAGGGAAGTTGAACTAAAAGATGGAGGACTGCCCCTATAACAACTCCAATCGTCGGTCCATAAATTCCCCAGATTGGGACCAGGAAGACTATTCCAAAGATTATCCCCAAATTGTAAACCACTGGTGAAAGAGCAGGTACCAAAAAACGTTGATGAGACTGAATCACCCCTGTTAAGAAATTAGAAAAACAAAAGAAAAGTTGAGCCAAAAGCATTATCCGAGTTAAATCCACCATCAAATTTATTCTCTCTGGTGAAAAAGTAGGAGCAATCAGCCGACAAAGTTGGTCGGCGTAGATAAAAGTTAAGGCGGCAATGATAATAAAGAAAAGGAGAACAATATTAATCACTGAAGAACTGATTTGGTAGGCCTCCTTCTCATTCTTGGTTAAGTACTCACTAAAAACCGGAATAAAAGCCGCTGATAGGGCTC
Source organism: Patescibacteria group bacterium (assembly GCA_035529375.1). NCBI lineage: Bacteria > Patescibacteria group bacterium. Next base: position 2,306 of record DATKWU010000008.1, on the reverse strand, counting down.
CAAGCACTAGGAGTTGAAAAATCATATCGGGAATTCTAAAGGCAGCAAAATAAGTGTCAAGCAGCCATTCATTGCCGCCAAAGAAAGCACCTGCTAAAAGCCGGTCGCGGACAAGACCTAAAATTCTCGAGGCAAAAACAGTCACCATAATCACAAAGGCGGCGGAGAGGATATTGCTCTGCCGCCGAAGTAGTATTAATTTTCCGTTTTTAAAAAGATTATTTACCATCTTGGAAACTAGCTCGCTTTTTGTTATTATATCAAGTAAAACTTGATGAAACCAAGTAAAACTTAATTATAGCTTAAAATGCCAGTAACCAAAAGCGCTAAAAAGGCTCTTCGCCAAAGTCGTCAAAGAGCCGCCATAAACAAATTAGTCCGCCAACAACTAAAAAAGGTCGTGGCGAAAACAAAGAAAAGTAAATCCGTCAAAGATTCTGCTGAAATTTATCGGACAATAGACCGAGCGGCTAAAAAAGGAATTATTCATAAAAATAAAGCGGCCAGATTAAAAAGTCGTCTCACTAAACTCGCTCAGACCACTCCTCGACCAGTAGTAAAAAAGAAGACAAAAAAATAGCAAAACTTCCTTTGACAAACCCTCTCTGATTAACCTATACTCAACATACCTCTCTTGTCCTTATAATCAATAGTAATGTTGGGTTCATAATCGGTTAAAGAGGGTTGCAAACCCGAGTTAACTGAGTATATACTAATACTAAAATCAGCCATGCCCAAAAAAGAAATTAACCTCTTGCCCAAGGAAGAATTTGAAAAGAAGCCGATTGGTCGTTTTCTTACCTGGGCCCTCTCTGTCGGACGCTATATTGTCATCTTCACCGAGCTGATTGTTATTCTTGCTTTTCTTTCTCGCTTTAAACTAGATCGGGATTTGTCCGACCTCAACCAGTCAATCAGAGAGAAACAAGCGATTATCGAGGCTTCGGCTGAGTTTGAAAAAGAATTTCTTTTTCTTCAAACAAGGTTAGCCACCATAAAAAAATTGAAAGGACAACAGTCTTCCTTTAGTCAACTAGTAAGCGTTATCGGTTCTTTAACCCCCTTCGATGTGGCTATCTCCAGTCTTAGTTTTAGCGAAGACAGTCTCCGGATTAATGCCATTGCCCTGTCCGAAAGAGGTCTCGGGAACTTTGTCGCTAATCTTTCCACTTCACCTAATTTTAAAGAGGTCTCTTTGACAAGCGTTTCAAAAAGTTTGGAAACCGGACCAGAAATAAAATTTATTATTAACGCTCAATTTATTGTTCCTAAGGAGACCTAATGGCTTTTGATTGGCGAACCGAATACCATCGTTACCATCGTTACTTTTTAAACACCCAAACTCTTTATCAAAGAAAAGATGTTATCGTTTATACGGGGATCATCCTCACTTTAGCAACAATTACCTTCTTTTCTTTCTTTGCTGTTAAACCAACAGTCACCACCATTGCTGGCTTGGTCAAAGAAATTGACAGCAAGGAGACAATCGATCAAAAATTACAAACCAAAATTAACTCTTTAAGACAAGCCCAAACCAACTACTCTCTTATCAGCGATAAATTAATCCTCGTCGACCAAGTCCTTCCTCAGGAACCAAACCTCATTAACCTTGTCTACCAAATTGAGGTTCTGGCTCAAAAGAATAATGTCACCATCAAATCAGTTGCTTTTGGGCCCTCCTATCTTTTAGGTGAAAAGGAAAGTAAAAAGAAAATCAGTCAATATCCAGCCATTAATTTTAGTCTCGGTCTCACCGGTGACTTCGAAAATATTAGCCGTTTTACCACCTCCCTGGATAATTTGAGGCGGTCTATTGGCACTGTTGACTTTACGGTTCGAAGCGTTGAAGAAAGTGAAACAGGGATTTATAGTCTAAACCTGACCTTTCAGCTTGATGCCTTTTATTTAACTGAGGATAGAGAAAAATGAAAAAAAAGCGAATTTCTAAAGACCTTTTAATTCTCGTCATTTTAAGCTTAATTACCGTCCTTACTTGGATCGGTCTCGATGTCTACCGGATTTTTTTCAGAGATGAAGAGCTTTATGTTTCTCCTCAACAAATGGAGCCACTCAACCCTGAAATTGACCAAGAGACAATCGACCAAATTTCCCAGGAATCTCTTTTTGGAAAAGGAGAATATCTGCCCCCTGAACAAACGGGGGATGAAGAGGCTACTACCGAAGCTGAAGGAGTCGACTGATGATCAAAGTGAAGAGATTACCAACCATTTTAGGAATCATTATTTTAATCATTGGTTTAGCTGCCGGTGTTTTCCTTGTCACTCAGGGACAAAACATCTTTCTTC
>DATKWU010000007.1 GCA_035529375.1 Patescibacteria group bacterium | reverse complement strand
TTTAATTCCTTGATTTTGCCAAAAAAACCCGGGGCAGCTTTCTGCTTGGATCGAAGTTTCTTGGCGGTATAGATAGTTCCTGTCCTTTTAACCGCCATCGTTACTATTTTACCTCATTTTAAGGCTGGGGTGAAGGAGAAGTTTGAGAAGGGAGGGGTAGGTAAGGACTGATAATCATTGCTTCGGTTGGCGGAATACAGTCAAGGCAATAGGGAGCACCGAGAGGATCATAAATAACCTGGTGTTCTTGAAGTTCTCGATTTTCAGGCGGAGTTTTTTCATTAGCCATTTGGCCGGTAGTTTTATCGATTTCGATAAAAGTTTTTAAATTCTCGGTTTCCGAGGGAACCATTCCCTCAATAAAATATTCAAAACGGGTTTCGCAAGGGGAATCAGGATTAGGCATTTTTCCGGATAAAGCACAGACATTAGCGCCAACTACGCCTTCAGGTTTCATTGGCCATTCTTGCTCCATATCCTTTAAGGCATAGGTCATAATTTGGTTCCAAATTGGCGAGGCGCCGGTAATGCCTGAGGCGACATAGCTCATTGGGGTGTTATCGTTGTTACCTACCCAAACAGCCACGAGTTTTGAAGGATTGTAGCCAATTGTCCAATTATCGCGTTTGTCATTAGTTGTTCCCGTTTTGACCGAAACTTCAGGGTGGTCTTTAATATTGAGATAAGAGGAAGCGCCAAAGGCAGCCGATCGGGCATTATTATCTAGGAGAATATGAGAGATGAGATAAGCAACTTCCATAGGCAAGACGCGCTCACCCTCCTGTTCTTTTTTTTGATAGAGAGTTTTGCCGTGGCGGTCTTCGACTTTTTCAATCGCATAGACATTTTGACGAATTCCTAAATTAGCAAAAGCGGAAAAAGCGGTAGCCATATCAATCATTCTCACCTCGCCACCCCCAAGAGTGATAGAGAGACCATAGTTAGAAGGATCTTCGAAAGTTGTAATTCCCATCGCTGAGGCGGTGGCCACAAAATCTTCCAAGCCATTCAGGGCTAAAACTTTGACGGCAGGGAGATTATAGGAGTTACCTAGATCAAAGCGAGCCTGAACCGGACCATGGAATTGGCCGTCATAATTAACTGGGCAATAAAGTTTTTGACCAGGAACACTGAAACAAGTGGGGACATCATTAATGACCGTCGCCGGTGTAATCACCCCTTTCATTAGACCAAGAGCATAATTAATTGGTTTAATGGACGAGCCAGGTTGCCGGCGACTTAAAGTTACGTTGACTTTACCATCATATTCTTCATCAAAGTAATCATGAGAGCCAATCATGGCAAGAATTTCACCAGTTTGGGGGTTGGTCACCAAGGCAGCACCATTATGAATGTTTAATTTTCTTTCTTCTAAATCTGCCACTTCGGTAGCGACTACCTCTTGGGCAAAGTCTTGAATTTCAAGATCAAGAGTGGTGGTGACCTTTAAACCTCCTTGTTCGACTAATTGTTCGCCATATTCTTCGACTAATAATTCCTTAACATAAAGAACAAAATGGGGAGCTTTAATGCCAACCGTGGCTGGAGCATATTCTAGTTCTTCTTCTTCAGTCGCTTTTCTTTCTTCTTCGGTAATATAGCCATCTTCGACCATTCTGCCTAAGACTAATTTTTGTCTATTTTTGGTCACTTCCGGATGGGCGCCAAACGGGGAGTAGCGGGTTGGAGCTGCCGGCAAACCGGCTAAAAGAGTCATCTCGGCCAAACTTAAATCTTTGGCATGTTTATTAAAATAGGTTTGGGAGGCGGCCTCAATACCATAAGCAGTACCTCCATAAGGGACTTGATTAAGATACATTTCTAAAATTTGGTCTTTGGAATAGATAATTTCGGTGATCATCGCCAAAAGAGCCTCTCTAATTTTTCTGCGAATAGTCCGCTCTGGCGTCAAGAGAGCAGTTTTAACTAGTTGTTGGGTAATAGTTGAACCACCTTGAAGTTTGTGTTTAAAAACAATTTTGGTGACAGCCCGCAAAATTCCCTCAAAAGCAAAACCACGATGTTGGTAAAAGTTTTTATCTTCAATGGCAATCGTTGCTTGTTTAACATAATCAGGTAAAACTTCTAGTTCAACCGGCACCCGATTTTTCTCTATGTAAATTTCATACAAAAGATGACCGTTACGATCAAAAATTGAGGTCGAGGCAGGAAAAGCTTCTGAACCCAAACGAGTGGGCAGAGGAAGGTCTTTGAAAATAAAAAAATAGAGGAAAATACCGAGGAAAAGAAAAATTAAAATTAAAAGCCAGTTAGCCAAGAAAAATTGTTGGTAACCTTCTTTAATAGGTAACTTCTTGATTTTTCGGTCAATTGTTTTTTTCAGACTGCTTAATTTTCTCTTAACTGATTTCATAGCTTTACATTATATCATTAGACTTTGTATAATTTTATTGAAAAGGAAATTAGACAAGTTATAAGCAAGATGTATAATTGATTCGAAAAATGATATTCCAGAAATTTTTTGGTAAGGTTCTTCATCATGGCCAGCTTTCAATTAAACACGTCTTTTCTCTTTTTTGTTTTATTTTTGCTTTTTGGTCCCTTTATCGCTATTTTCCTGAAATTTTCCCTCAATGGGTCGAAGAACTAATTTTCAAGCCACTGATTTGGTTGTTGCCGACCTTTTGGCTGGTCCGTCAGGTCGAGAAAGAAAAATTAGCTTCCTTGGGGTTGACTAAAAAGAATCTTTTTCCGGCTATCTATTGGGGAGTTGGTTTAGGGGTTATTTTTGCGGCCGAGGGCTTGATGACGAATATTCTCAAATATCAAGGCCTTCATTTGCCCGAATTAAATTATTCGCCCTTGAGCTTAATTGGTTTAATTCTTCTTTCTTTTGTGACTGCTTTTAGTGAAGAAATAGTTTTCCGAGGTTATATTTTTACGCGTTTGTGGCGGATTTGGCAGAATGAGTGGTTAGCTAATTTAGTTTCCGCCTTTCTTTTTGCCCTGATTCATTTGCCGATTGGCCTTTTTGTTTTGAGTTATGCGCCCATGATTATGATCGCTTATCTCTTCTTTGTTTTTGTTTATGGTTTTGGGGCGGCTTTTGTTTTTGGAAGAAGCGAAAATATTCTTTCTGCCATTCTAATGCATGTCTTCTGGAGTTGGCCAATCATTCTATTTAGGTAATTGATTAATGGACTGCAAAATTGACGAGAATTTAAAAGACTGTCCTTGTACTTATCCCGGTTGCCCAAGAAAAGGGAAGTGTTGTGATTGCCTAAAACATCATCTAGCTAATAATGAATTACCGGCTTGTTGTTTTTCAAAAGAATTAGAAAAAACTTATGACAGAAGTTTTAAGAAATTTGTTGAGAATCAGGGATTGTCTTGAATCAATATTTGTTGTAATAATTTAAATACTTCTTTTCTAAGAAAGGGGGTGAAAAGATGAAAATCTTGAGAAAAGCGATTTTAGTATTAGCTTTATTAGTTTTTGCAACCGGAATTTTGGGCGCTTCAATCTGGCAGACAGCGGCTCAAACAACTGGCGAAGACAGTGTTTTGTTAATCGAAGGTGAAGAAACCGCCGGTTCAGTTCCAGGGCAGGCAACTGAAGAAGTCAATAAAGTCGATTATGATCTTCACTGGGGCGGCACTCTTTATACTGGAATTCTGCCTGATCATCTTTTATATCCTTTAAAAATGATTAGGGATAAAATTTGGCTTTTTTTGACGACTGATTCTTTGAAAAAGGCTGAACTTTATCTAAAGTTTGCTGATAAGCGTCTTTTGGCAGCTGAGGCTTTAATTAATATCAATAAAATTGATTTAGGGATAACCACTTTAACTAAGGCCGAGAAATACTTAGAGCAAGCGGTTAGTCAAGAAAAAGTAGCTAAAGAAGCCGGTAAGGAAACCACAGAGCTTTTAGAGAAATTATCTCAGGCGACTCTCAAACATGAGGAGGTAATTTTGAAATTCGAGAAAAAAATTCCTAACACGGCCAGACCAGTTTATGATAGTGCTCTCCAATATGCTCGACAGGGATATCAGCAAGTAATGGAGAGGTTAGGAAAATAATCTTGTTTGAGATAGTGATTGATAGTTGACGAGAATACTATTCAGAGTTTTATAATTATTCGCAGCTTCTAGATTGTTCCTGCCCCAAGAGGCAAATTAATATTTGAGATTTTTTATGTCCAGAAAAGAGACATCAGAATTAATAGAATTAGGAGATATTGGCCAATATGGATTACCTTTTGGTATAAAGTCCGAAGGAGAGTCTACTTTACTTCTTTATCCCCTGATCAGAAAAACAGGAGTTGATGAAGAAGACAGTTATAGAGTAGATATCAGAAGAATATTAGAAATTCCTCCATTACCTGAAGATTTACCGGATCCTGTTATAGTTGAACGAAATAGAGTAGTTTTAGAGCATAGGTACCTATTGAAAGATGAAACTCCTAAACAACTCTTTTGGCGAGTAGCTGTTGGTGTAGCTACTGCTGATTCTCGTTACGGGGGAAACTTGATTGAATCAGCAAGAGAATTCTATCAAATAATGGTAAATAGAGAATTCCTTCCAAATTCACCCACATTAATGAATACAGGGACAAAACTAGGGCAATTATCGGGTTGTTTTGTCGTACCAATAGAAGACGATATGTCATCAATCAATGAAGCTCGAACTGCTATGACTGTAATTCATAAAACAGGTGGAGGGACTGGATTTAACTTTTCAAAGTTAAGGCCAGGAGAGTCACCTTTAAGTACAGGAGGAGTTTCTTCTGGCCCACTTAGTTTTATGGAGGGTTTTTTTGATGCAACTACTGATGTGATTAGACAAGGCGGTAAAAGAAGAGGAGCGAACATGGGTATTCTTAATGTTGACCATCCAGAAATTGAGAGATTTATTGGTGTTAAAAATGTAGAAGGGAGATTAAAGAATTTTAATATCTCAGTAGGTTTGACAAAAGAGTTTCTAGAGGCATTAAGGACTGGCGGAGAATATGATTTAGTTGATCCCCATACTGGTAAGAGGGAAAAGAGAGATGCAAGAGAGATTTTTCGTTTAATTGTTGAAAATGCTCATAGATATGCTGATCCCGGAATTGTTCTCCTTGATAGGATTAATGAAGATAATCCTACTCCAAAACTTGGTAAGATCGAAAGCACCAATCCTTGTGGCGAACAACCATTATTACCTTATGAGTCTTGTAATTTAGGTTCAATTAATTTAGCAGAAATGGTTGAGGATGGTGAAGTTAATTGGGCTAAGCTTGATAGAGTAGCTAGAACAGCCGTTCATTTTTTAGACAATGTGATTGATATTAATAAATTACCTACTCCAGAAATAGAAGAGGCAACTAAAAGAACAAGAAAAATTGGTTTGGGAGTGATGGGCTTTGCTGATATGTTGATTTTACTAGGAGTGAGATATGATAGTGAACAAGGAATTAAAGTTGCTGAAGAAGTAATGGGCTTTATTCAAGAAAAGAGCCATGAGGCATCTAGCGAATTAGCTATGACAAGAGGCCCTTTTCCTGCGTATCAACAAAGTGTTTATGCTGAGAGAGGCGAATTAATGCGTAATGCCTCGGTAACAACGATTGCTCCAGCCGGAAGCATTGCTGAAATTGCTTGTTGCAGTTCAGGAATAGAACCGATTTTTGCCCTGAATTTACTTAGGAGAGATGATGTTACGTCAGAAAGAAGAAGGATAATACACCCACAATTTACAAGAATAGTTGAAGAATTTAATTTAAGCGATGAAGATATTGAAAGAATAAAAAATCAGGGTACTTTAGAGGGGGTAGCAAGTATTCCTGAGGAATTAAAGGAAGTTATAAAGACAGCGCATGAAATTCATTGGAAATGGCACGTTCTAATACAAGCTGCTTTTCAAAGGAATATTGATAACGCAGTTTCTAAAACAATTAACATGCCTGAAGAAGCTTCTGTTGAAGATGTTTGGGAAGCTTTTATGTTGGCGATTGATGAGGGTTGTAAAGGAGTTACTGTTTACCGCGATGGTTCAAAAAAAGATCAAGTTCTTTCAACTGGCGAAAGAGAAAGAATTGAGACTAAGGAAGTAATGCCTTATCGTCAACCTCGACCTCGTCCAGAGATAACTACTGGGAAAACAGAGAAAATTAAACTAGGTTGTGGGCAGACGATTTATATAACTATTAATGAAGATGAAGAAGGACTTTTTGAAGTCTTTGGTAATATGGGGAAATCAGGCGGTTGCATGGCTTCTCAATCTGAATCAGTTGGTCGTTTAATCTCTTTGGCTCTTCGTTCAAGAGTTGACCCCAGAGCAATTATTGATCAGTTAAAAGGAATTCGTTGTCCTGTTCCTACTTGGGATAAAGGAGGACAGGTTCTTTCTTGCGCCGACGCCATAGGAGGAGTTTTGGAAAGGTATTTGAAAGAAGGAGAATTATCAGCAACACCATCTTTAATAACAGAAATGCCTCCTTTAGGCATTGATCATTCGGTTATGCCCGACTCTAATATACCTGGTTCTGTGGAGAAAGGGCCTGCAAAAAATATTTTAGGACTTTGTCCAGATTGTCCAGAATGTGGTACGATGGTTGAGTTTGCTGAAGGTTGTCTCCGTTGTCCTGTTTGTGGTTATTCTCAGTGCAGCTAAAATCTGTAATTCTTCTTTTATTCATTAATCGCTTATACTATAATTTGACTGAAAGGAAACAATTTTATGACCCTGCCCGAACCACAAAGTCTTTCAGGTGAAAGAAAAGAAATTTTAATTTCTGAGCGAGAAAAAGTGCCTGTGGTTGAGAGAAAAGAAGGGGAGATTAAACCTGAAGTTAAAGATTATCTTACTAAGGTTGAAACTGCAGCTGAAATCAAACTTCCCCAACCGGTGACCGATGATCAAGGACAGGTTATTGTTGCTGACACGGCCCCTCAAAAAGTTGAAATTAGATTACCCTTGACTAGTCTGGAGATGAAACAAAGTTTGCAATACAAAATAACTGATTCTTTACGTTGGTTAGCGGCGTGGTGTTTTCGTTTAGTTAAAGTCGCCCACGGTAAGTTTGTTTATCGAGGAGCCGGAGAATGAATCAAGCTCTAAATAATCTTTTATCACAAGCAACTTATTTAATCATCATTTTAATTATTATTGGTTTTGTTTTTTTAGCCTTACTTGGTCTTTTTTATGGTTTAGTTCTCTTTCTTCGTCATCATCGTCGCGAAGAACAGTCTTTGGAATCTGTTCTTCTTCAGATTGCTTTACCCTCAAGCAATGAGATTAAGATTGATGCGGCTGAACAGATGTTCGCCTCTCTGTATTCCATTAAAAAAGGTAGTTGGTTTAATTTTCTTAAAACCCAACCTCATTTATCTTTCGAAATTGTGGCGAAACACGAGGATATTCGTTTTTATGTTTCTGTGCCAGAAAAATTAAGGGATATGGTCGAAAAACAAATTAATGGTGCCTATCCAGATGCAGAAATTACCCAAGTTCAGGAATATAATATCTTTTCTGAAGAAGGTAAGGTTGCTTTTGCTGAATTAGAAATAAAAGATTCTCCTTATCTCTCTCTTAAAGTTTATAAAGATTTGTCTACCGATCCTCTTTCCGCCATTACCGCCGCTTTGGCTAAGATGGGTAAAGATGAGGGTGCGGCTATTCAGATTTTGATTTCGCCAGCTGAAAGCAAATGGCGGAGTCAGGGTAAAAGCTATATTAGTTCGACTAAAAAAGCCGAGGCTGATCCAGAAAAAGCCAAATTTAAGATTGACCAAAAGACCATCGAAGCGATTGAGAACAAGTGTTCCAAGCCAGGTTTTAACACGATTATTCGCTTAGTAGTTTCTTCGCCGACTGAAGAAGAAGCCAAAGCTCATCTCAGTAATCTTAAATCTGCTTTTTCTCAATTCAATTCTGATTTAAATAGTCTTAAAACGAGAAAGATTTGGTTTAAAAAAGGTTTTATGATTGATTTCATTTATCGTTATCAGTCTATTTTTCGCTTTTTTGCTAAACAAACGGTACTTAATACCGAGGAGATCGCTACCATTTATCATTTTCCTAACAAAACCGTGGAAACACCCCATATTTACTGGCTCTATTCAAAAAGAGCACCGGCACCAGCCAAGATTGCCAAAGAAGGACTTTATCTAGGTAAGAGCGTTTATCGGGGGACAGAACGTTCGGTTTATCTTGGCGAAAAAGATCGAGGCCGCCATGTCTATATTATTGGTAAAACCGGGACAGGGAAAACAGAATTGATGCGCGAGATGCTTCTTCAGGATATTCGAGCGGGCAAGGGTGTTTGTTTAATTGACCCCCATGATTTAGCTGAAGATATTTTAGCCTACATTCCTCCTGAACGAGCCGAAGAAGTGATTTATTTTGACCCTTCAGATGCTGAGCGACCCATGGGCTTAAACATGTTAGAAGCCCAAACCGAAGATCAACAACACCTGATTGCTTCGGCAATTGTCAATTTAATGTATAAACTTTACGATCCCTACAAAACCGGGATTGTCGGGCCACGTTTTGAACACGCGATTAGAAATGCGATGTTAACGGTCATGAGCGAGCCGGGGAACACTTTTGTTGAAGTGATGCGCTGTTTGCAAGATCCGAAGTTTGTTCAGGAATTATTACCCAAAGTTAAAGACCCGATTATTAAGCGCTATTGGACAGACCAGATTGCCCGGACAGCTGATTTTCATAAATCAGAAGTTTTAGACTACATTGTTTCTAAATTTGGTCGTTTTGTCACCAATAAAATGATGCGGAATATTATTGGTCAGTCAAAATCAACTTTTGATTTCAGACAGGTGATGGATGAAGGCAAGATTTTAATTATTAATCTAGCTAAGGGCAAGATAGGGGAGGAAAATTCAAGTTTCTTGGGTTTGGTTTTAGTTCCAAGAATTTTAATTGCCGCCATGAGCCGGGCGGACATTCCTGAAGACCAAAGACGGGACTTTTATCTCTATGTTGATGAGTTCCAAAACTTTGCCACCCCAGACTTTGCCCAGATCCTTTCTGAAGCAAGAAAATATGGTCTTAACTTAACGGTGGCTAATCAATTTGTTGGTCAGATGGAAGAGGAGGTTAAAAACGCTATTTTCGGAAACGTCGGCACAATTGTTTCTTTTCAAATTGGTGTCACCGATGCCAATTTTTTACAACACTGGTTTGCGCCCACTTTTGGTGAGGATGATCTGATTAACATTGATCGTTTCCATGCCTATGCTAAAACGATTGTTAGCGGTGAACCCGTACCGCCTTTTTCAATGGATACGACCAAAGATTTTAATCTGATGAAAAAGCGAGCTAATCCTAAAGTAGCGGAAATGATTAAACAGCTTTCTCGCTTGAAATATGGGAAAGACAGAGAAATTGTTGAAGCGGAAATTGCCCAGCGAGCTCGACTTTAGCTTCGAAATTTGTTAAAATTCTTCTTAGAAAGGTTTAATTTTTGGGCTGGTAGCTCAGCGGTTAGAGCACTATCCTTATAAGATAGGGGTCGATGGTTCGAATCCATCCCAGCCCACAAAAAACCCGCCTTAAGCGGGTAATTTATTTCAAAGAGACGAAAACTATATTGTAAGTTATAGTTCTTCTAACTTAACTCGTTCTTCGTTCTTTTCCTCAGCCAATTCTAAATATTTCTCTGTCGTCGAAAGACGTTTGTGGCCAACCAGATGTTGAACGGTGGTGACCGAAGTGCCTGAAGAAAGCTGATGAACAATAAAGGTATGACGAAGGTCGTTAACGGTTGCTTTTTTAATTCCCGCAATTCGGAAATAACGATTGATTGAGGCTCGAATATTTCTTACCAACATCGGTCGACCGGTTTTGGTCACAAAAACAGCTCGGCTTTTGGTTTTTGACCTGACTTCAAAATAACGATCGAGGGCTTTTTTAGCTGGCTGATTGAGAGGCACAGTTCTTTCGGAATGGGATTCATAAGGGCGAACTCTAATTTCTCTTTCGCCGATATCATCAAGTTCAAGCCTGGCCAACTCACCAATTCTTAGGCCTGTTTGGAGAAATAGTTCGACGACAGCCGCCATTCGAGGATCATCCCGGCAGGCATCTCTCAAAGCGCGATATTCTATTTTAGAAAGAACTCGAGGTGGTTTGACTTCATAGCGGGGGTGTTCCACTAAAGCAGCTGGGTCTTTATCGATTAAGCCTCTTTCTTTGAGATAGCGAAAAAAAGTTTTAAGGGAATTAAGTTTCCTTGAGATAGATTTTTCCGTGTATTTCTGTTTTTTAAGGGAATTTTTGAATTCTTCAACCATTTCCTGGGTAACCGAAGTGGTCTGAGTGATTTGTTTCTTTTTGAGTTGGTTAGCAAACTGCTCTACATCGGCACCATATGCTAAAATAGTGGAGGTTGCTTTGCCACTTTTTTTGAGATGATCAATAAAATTTTGGTGGGCAGTAACTAGTGATTTTTCGTCATTCATAGCCATGGGTAGAAACCCATAATATCATCTATAGGTAGAACTGTCAATCAGGAAAATGATTCGAAATAGGCTTGTTAAGGTTATTATCGTGATAATTGGTATTGGGCTTATAATTAGCCTATCTAGGAATATTTATCGCCTTATCAAGGCTGGAGATCAGGTCCGAAGCGCCCAAGAGTATTTGGAGGAGCTAGAAAAAGAGCATCAGGCGCTTTTAGAAAAGAAAGGTTATTATCAATCTGAAGAATTTGTTGAACAGGAAGCAAGAAACAGACTCAATTTGGGTAAAGAGGGAGAAACAGTGGTCATTTTACCCCCAAATGTTGGGCAAAACGAGACAAACCTACCAGAGAAAGCGCTAGGATTGCCTAACTGGCAAAAGTGGTTAAGATTGTTTTTTTAGACCCTCTTCCAATAAAAATAATCTTTGTGCATGATAAGGTTAGCCAGCCAATAAGGAATTCCCATTTTTGGACGAAACATTGCAGATTGGGATTGATGGCAAATGAAGGCGAGATATCTTTTTTGTAGTGCCTTAAATCCAGCTAATCCGAGGCGAAAAAAAGAAAGACAAAATTCAGGTTCAGGAGTATTAAGCTTTTTTTTAATTGTTCTTTCAATTATTTTATTGATCTTTCTTGGCATTACTACCCAGTAAAGTCTGATTGGCCACTGGTTTTTAATTTCTTTAACTGCCTCAGTTGTTGCCTGGGAGACGACAATATGGTCTTGATGGCCAGTAATTCCTGAATTTTCCTCATAAGTCAAAATCAGATTAGGCTTTTCTTTTTTTAGGTACTTTAAGATTATTTTTTTTAGCTTTTCTGGCTCTATTTTATGGAGAGTTGTATCTGGATAATCAAGAATAATAAGTTTATCAATTTTCAATCTTTTAGCTGCTTTTCTTAGTTCCCTTTTTCGGACATCTTTAAGCTCGCTTTTGACAAATTTTTGTTTTCCCCAATAGCCCTCACCACCCTGAGTTAAAGTTAATAAAACGGTAACTGTATTGGGAAGAGGGGAAAGATAAGCCAGGGTGGTGGCAACACAAGTTTCATCATCGGGATGGGGAAAAATAGCCATAATTTTTTTCCTTTTTTTCTCTGATTTGGGAAAGAAATCGCGCCGCATTGGAATAGTAGGATCATGAAGCCAGAAATGAATGGTGAAATAAAAAATAATCAGAAAACAAAAAAGAAAAATGAGAGGTAATAAAATAATCATTTATTTAAGCATAACAGAAACTATCCTTTAGAGTCCAAATTTGGTATAATTTGGCTGTTGAGCGGGGTAGTGTACGGTGGCACGTGAGGCTCATAACCTCACAGACTAGGTTCAACTCCTAGCCCCGCAACCAGGCAGGGTAGCTCAGTTGGTTAGAGCATCGGATTCATAAACCGAAGGTCGTGGGTTCGAATCCCAC
>DATKWU010000006.1 GCA_035529375.1 Patescibacteria group bacterium | reverse complement strand
CTTTTCAATCTTCATCAGTCTATGATATCATGAAGCTATGGATCCTCAAAAGCTAGCTAGGCATCTTGATTTAGCTAATCATCATCAGGACGCCACTCCAGAAGCAATCGGTAAACTCTGTGAACAGGTCAAAAAATATGGATTTAATAGTGCTTTTGTTAATCCCTGCTATCTTTCTTTAGCCCGAGAACTTTTGGGATCTGAGGGGAAAGTAGGCACGGTGATTAGTTTTCCCTTAGGTCAGGACACTAAAAACACCAAGATTCTAGCCGTCATTGACGCTATTAAAAAAGGCGCCGATGAGCTGGATGTTTGTATGAATGTTGGTCTATTTAAGGGCGGAGAAAGCGAAAAAGTTCTAGAAGAAATGAAGGCTGTTGTTCAAGCGGCTAAAAACATGAAGAAAACAACCATTGTTAAATTTATTATTGAGACTGGTTTATTGACCGACGGGGAGATTAAAAAGGCGTCTCAATTAGTCCTTGAATCAGGGGCGGATTTTGTCAAGACTAATTCCGGTTTTGGACCAAGAGGAGCGGAATTAAAAGACGTTGAACTTATCAGAGAAGCAGTAGGTGGTAGAATTAAGATTAAAGTGGCGGGCGGCATTCACACTTATCAGCAAGCAGTGGAATTTATTGAAAAAGGCGCGGATCGGATTGGCACCTCTAAGGCAGTAGAGATAATTCAAGGAGCAAAAAAATGAAAAACAATCTCGATAAAATTACGAAAAACGGGCGAGCCTTGTTTTTGGCTTATGATCACGGCCTGGAACACGGACCCACTGATTTTGATGACCAGTCAATTGACCCAGGCGAGATTATTAAGATTGCCGACTCTGGTTTTTTTACTGGCTTTATTTGCCAAAAGGGAATCGCCGAGAAATATTACGATAAAAACAAACACAAGGTACCATTAATCATCAAACTTAATGGTAAAACCAACCTTCATCCTGATGAGGAGCCTTATTCGCCTCAGATCTGTTCAATTGAGGAAGCCTTAGATTTAGGAGCGGTGGCGGTTGGTTACACTCTTTATGTTGGCAGCGAGCATGAAGCGAAGATGATGAAAGAATTAGCCGAAATTGAAGAAGCAGCAGAGGAGGAGGGGATTCCGGTGATTGGCTGGATGTATCCCCGAGGTAAGGCGGTTGCTGGTCGGGAAAAGACGAAAGAGATTCTTTCTTATTCGGCCCGCTTGGGCTTGGAATTAGGCTTAGAGATGATTAAGATTCCTTATACTACTAATCAAAAAACCCTGGCTTGGGTAGCTAAGGCAGCCGGTAAAGTTAAGGTTGTTCTTGCGGGAGGAAGTAAGATAAAAGAGAAAGAGTTTTTAGAAACAACCAGGGGGGCGCTTGAGGTTGGTGTGAGTGGCCTAGCGGTTGGGAGAAATGTTTGGCGGGCGAAAGAACCGTTGAAAATAGCGGAGAAAATTAATAAAATAGTTTTTAATTAAATGTTTGATATTATCTCTATCGGTTCAGCGGTGATGGATGTGATTTTAAAATCACCGAATTTATCTCCAAATGAGCTTTTACCAGTAGGTGGCAAGGTTGAGGTTGAGGATTTGTTTTTGGCCACTGGTGGTGGAGGATCGAATACAGCCGCTGGTTTTGCGAGATTAGGGTTAAAAACCGCCTGTATTGCTCGTTTTGGCGATGATCTCTTCGGTCAGTTTTTATCCCAGGAGTTGGCGAAGGAAAAGTTTGATCAGAAATATCTGATGCCGAGAAAAGGGGATAGAACTGATTATTCCACCATTTTTCTTTATCAAGATGGTTCACGGGTGATCCTCGTCCATCGGGGTAAGACTCGGGTTGATGAAACGATTTTTCCTTGGACGGCCCTCGACGAAACCAAATGGTTTTATATTGCCTCTTTGGAAGGGAATGTAGATTTATTGACTAAAGTGGTTGAGAAATCAACAGAGAAGGGGATTAAAATCGCCCTTAATCCAGGCAGTAGGGAACTAAAGGAAAAAGATAAACTTCTTTCCGTTTTTCCTAAGATCGAGGCCTTGATTCTTAACTCAGAAGAGGCCAGTCTTTTTACTGGCGAAGAGGATGAAAATCAGGCCTTACAAAAAATTTCTCAGATTGGTCCTAAAATAATTGTTGTCACCCAAGGGAGAAATGGTGCTCATCTTTTCAGTCAAGGAAAGCATTTGCTTTCTCCAACC